>CAZNMV010000019.1:0-14178 GCA_964573835.1 uncultured Aestuariivita sp.
ATGCGCTACTGGCTGGAAAACGACATGAAGCCGGTCGATCTGGCGCGGCAGGCGCTGGCTGATCTGGGGATCGCCGAACAGGCCACCCCGATCCGCGGCGGCACTGACGGGTCGCGCCTGACCGAGATGGGCGTGCCCTGCCCCAATCTCTTCACCGGCATGCAGAACGTCCACGGCCCCCGCGAATGGGTCTCGGTTCAGGACATGGCGCAGGCGACGGCACTTTGCCTGAAGATTGCGGAACGCGCGGCCGGGGACTGAGCGTCAACCCGGCTGGGCCTGCCCCCGCAGCCAGTCGGTCACGGCCCCGCGCACGGATTGGTCGCCCCGGTCGCGGGCGGCGTCGATCACCGCGCGCACCTCGTCGAGGTGCGACCGGCGCAACAGGCTCTTGACCGGACCGATCGACGCAGGCCGCATCGACAGCGCCCGGAACCCGATGGCGGCCAGGCACAGCGCCTCGACCGGGCGGCCCGCATCCTCGCCGCAGAAACTGAGCGGCGTGCCGACCTCGGCGCAGCGGTGCACGATGGTTTCAAGGAACGTCAGGAAACTGACGTTCAGCACGTCATAGCGGCGGCGCACCAGTTCGTTCTCGCGGTCGGCGGCGAAGAAGAACTGCTTGAGATCGTTGCCCCCGATCGACAGGAAATCGACCTCCTCGAAGAACGTCCGCGGCGCGAACGCGAGGCTCGGGGTTTCGAGCATCGCCCCGATCTCGAGCGACGCAGGCAGCGGATGGCCCAGTTTCCGTTCGCCCTCGATGGCCTTTTCCACCTGGGCACGCGCGGCGTGGTATTCATCGGCCTGCGCCACGAAGGGGAACATGATGGTCAGGGGCCGCCCCGCCGCCGCCCGGATCAGCGCCTGCACCTGCATGCGCATGACGCCGGGCTTGTCGAGCCCCACGCGGATCGCCCGCCAGCCCAGCGCCGGGTTCGGCTCGCTCACCGCCTTCATGTAGGGCAGCACCTTGTCCGACCCGATATCGAGCGTGCGGAAGACCACCCGCCGGCCCTGCGCGGCGTCGAGCACGCGGGAATAGATCGAGGCAAGCTCCGTCCGGCGCGGCATCTGGTTGCGCACGAGGAACTGCAACTCGGTCCGGAAGAGGCCCACGCCTTCCGCGCCGGAACTGGCCAGCGACGGCAGATCGGCCATCAGCCCTGCGTTCATGTGCAGCGCGATCACCTTGCCGCAGGGCGTCTCGGCCGGCTTGTCGCGCAACTCGGCATAGCGTTCGAGCGCCTTGGCCTGCATCGCGATCTTGTCGCGGAAGGCGCCGACCACGGTCTCTTCGGCGCGCAGGTGCACGACACCCTGATCGCCGTCGACCATGATGTGATCGCCGTTCAGCGCCTCGGTCGTGATCCGTGTGGCATGCACCACAAGCGGAATGGCCAATGCGCGCGCCACGATGGCCGCATGACTGCCCACCGACCCGTCCTCGAGCACGATGCCGCGCAGCTTGCGCCCATAGTCCAGCAGCTCGCCGGGTCCGATGTTGCGCGCGATCAGGATCGGGTTCTCGGGCATGACCGCCCCGGTCTCGGCCCCCTGCCCCGTCAGGATGCGTAAAAGCCGGTTCGACAGATCGTCCAGATCGCTCAGCCGGTCGCGCAGATAGGGGTCCTGCGCCTGTTCCATCCGGGCGCGCGCCAGCGATTGTTCCTTCTCGACCGCGGCCTCGGCCGAGAGGCCGCTGGCGATGTCGGCCTCCATCCGCCGCATCCAGCCCTTGGAATTGGCGAACATCCGGTAGGTCTCAAGAACCTGCTGCTGTTCCTTGTCGCCGCTGGCCGACATCTCGAGCAGCTTCTCGACGCCCACGCGCAGATCCTCTACCGCCGCGGTGAGGCGCTCCAGCTCCTTGCCCGGATCATCGGCGATGGGGTTGGTGACCACGACGCGCGGGTCGTGCAGCCAGACATGGCCCTCGGCCGAGCCTTCCTGCGCCGACAGACCCCGGATCAGCACCGCTTGCTGGTGGCGCGCCTTCAGCGCCGCACCCTCGCCCACGAAGGCGCCCAGTTCCGCCATTTCCGCCAGAACCATGGCCACGACTTCCAGCGCATAGACCTCATCGGCGGAATAGTCGCGCTTGTCCTTGGACTGCACGACCAGCACGCCCAGCTTTTCGCCCAGGCGCTGGATGGGCACGCCAAGGAACGAGGAATAGATCTCCTCGCCCGTCTCGGGCATGTAGCGGAACCCCTTCATCGACGGCGCATCCGGCGTGTTGATCACGTCCCCCCGCCGCGCCACGCGCCCCACAAGGCCCTCGCCCAGCCGCATCCGGGTCTGGTGCACCGCCTCCTTCTTCAGACCTTCGGAGGCGCAGAGTTCCAGCGTGTCCTCGTCGCGGAACAGATAGATCGAACAGACCTCGGCGCGCATGCTGTCGGCGATGATCTGGGTGATCCGGTCCAGCCGCGCCTGGCCCGCGACATCGCTTGCCATGGCGTCGCGCAGGCGGCCGAGCAGCTTGCGGCTTTCTGTTTCCATGCGCTCGGGCATGTGCGTCCGTCTCTCCCCCGGGGATGGCTGACCCCCGGCGCCCAGCTTAGATCACAAGCGCCTGATGTTTGAAACGTCTTTCGGCCCCGGAGGCCCGCGCCCCCGGCCCCCTGCTTCTTCGGGTCGCAAATATCCTGGGGGGAGGCCCGCAAGGGCCCGGGGGATCGTCCATTGTCCGCCATTGGTCCGAGGACAATGGACGATGCCCCCCGTCTCTTCAGCCTTCGGTCTTTTCCAGCTCGAAGGCGTCGTGCAGCGCCTGCACCGCGAGTTCCATGTATTTCCGGTCGATCAGGACCGAAATCTTGATCTCGGAGGTGGTGATGACCTTGATGTTGATGCCTTCGGCCGACAGGACCTGGAACATCTTCGCGGCCACGCCCGTGTGGCTGCGCATGCCGATGCCCACGACCGACACCTTGGCGACATTGCGGTCGACCACCAGTTCGCCGAAGTTCAGCTTGCCCCCGTCCCGGACGCCCGCCAGCGCGTGTTCCGCCCGCGCCACCTGGTCGGTGGGGCAGGAAAAGGTCATGTCGGTGCGGCCTTCCTCGGCGATGTTCTGCACGATCATGTCGACGTTCACGCCCGCTTCCGACAGCGTGGTGAAGATCGTCGCCGCGATCCCGGGGCGGTCGGCCACGGACAACAGCGTCAGCTTCGCTTCGTCGCGCGAATAGGCCACGCCCGCCACAACCTTGGATTCCATGATTTCCTCTTCGTCGCAGACCAGCGTGCCCGCCGTGTCGGATTGTTCCTCGAAACTGGACAGGACGCGCAGCTTGACCTTGTAGCGCATGGCCAGCTCCACCGACCGCGTCTGCAGCACCTTCGCGCCGAGCGAGGCCAGCTCCAGCATCTCCTCGAAGGCGATCCGGTCGAGCTTGCGCGCCTTCTCGCAGATGCGCGGGTCGGTGGTATAGACGCCGTCCACATCGGTATAGATGTCGCAGCGTTCCGCCCCGAAGGCGGCGGCGAAGGCCACCGCGGTGGTGTCGCTGCCGCCGCGGCCCAGCGTGGTGATGCGGCCCTCGGGGCTCACGCCCTGGAAACCTGCCACGACCGCGACCTTCATCCCTTCGCCGAACTTGCGGTTGATGTTGTCGGTCGGGATATCCTCGATCCGGGCCTGGCTGTGGGCGCTGGTTGTCAACACCGGCACCTGCCAGCCCTGCCAGCTGCGCGCGGGGATATCCATTTCCTGCAGCGTCAGCGCCATGAGGCCCGCCGTCACGTTTTCGCCCGAGGAGACGACTGCATCGTATTCGCGCGCGTCGTAAAGCGGCGATGTCTCGCCCACCCAGCCGACCAGTTCATTGGTCTTGCCCGACATGGCCGACACGATGACGATGACGTCATGGCCTTTCGCGACCTCGACGCCCACGCGCTTGGCCGCGCGGCGGATACGGTCCAGATTGGCGACCGAGGTGCCGCCGAATTTCATCACCAGAATGGGCATGGCTTCCTGCCGGACTTGACGTTCGGCGCCGTGTATTGCGTCTTTGTCGCGCTTGCAAGGGCGTGGACAGCGCCCTCAGAACGGGTGCGCCCGTCCGTCCCACGTCTCGAAACAGCCCGTGGTCGCAAGGCCCAGGGCATCGAAGCGCGCGATCAGGCCCGAGGCGGCCTCTTCGACCGAAATGTCCGCGCCGCTGCCACCCATGTCGGTGCGCACCCAGCCGGGGTGATAGCTGCCCACGGCGATCCCGTCACCCTGCAGAAGCGTGGCGAGGTTGCAGCCAAGGTTCGTCGCCGCCGCCTTCGAGGCCCGGTAGATCAGGCTCGACCCGCTGGCCCGCTGCGACGATCCCATCTGCGACGAGATGATCGCCACCTTCGCGGCGTCGGCCGCGCGCAGGGACGGCAGCAAGGCCTGCACCGTCAGAAAGACGCCGGTGACGTTCACCGCGAAGGTTTTCGCCCAGAGATCGGGCGCATAGCCGTCCCCGATCGTCTCGTGCCTGTCGATCAGAATGCCCGCATTGCAGACCAGAAGATCGACCGCTTGGCCGTGAAGCGCGCCCGCGCATGCGGCAAGAGACGCAGGATCGGTCACATCCAGCAAGATATCGCCCGATCCGTCCCGCGCGGTGCCGGTCACCCGGTCGCCGCGGGCGCGGAAGTGGTCGGCCAAGGCGCGGCCCACGCCGCGGTTGGCGCCGGTGATGACCACATGCATGTCAGTTGGTCCGACGCGCGGGCCGGAACGGCAGGGGCGCAACCGGGATGCCGTCTTCAAGAAGCGCGCGCGCCTCGTCGATGCGGGCCTCGCCATGGATAGACCGGGCGGGGCTCTCGCCGTCATGGATCGCGCGGGCTTCCGCGGCAAAGTTCAGCCCGACGTAATCGGAGTTTTCCTCGATCTGGCGGCGCAGGTCCGCAAGCTGCCGCTCGGCCTCCGTGGCGGGATCGGTCAGGGGGCGGGCCGCCTCGGCCCCGGGCTTCTTAACGGCCGGTGCCATCAGCGCCTTCTCGACCCCGGCGGCTCCGCAGACCGCGCAGGCGACATGACCCGAAGCCGCCAGACGCTCATAGGCGGCCGACGACTGGAACCAGCTGTCGAATTCGTGCCCATCCTTGCAGCGCAGCCTGTACTGGATCATCGCCCCACCGCCCGTGCCATGTCACGGACACGACATAACGACCTGGTGCGGCCGATCAAGCCCGCGCGCGTCACGACCGCAGAAGGCGCGGATCGAAATCCTGCAGGATGCGCGCCAGTTCCGGTTCGGCCACCTTCTGCGCGGCCTTGCGCGGCGAAAACCATTTGCGCCGCCGCTCGGCCTCTTCCGGATATGTTCCCGCCAGCGCCTTCACGCGCACCGGATAGACCATGACCAGACAGGGCAGCGACGGCTTGCCCTCGATCACCTTGTCGTAGGAATAGATGCCGAGGCACTGGTCCTGGACGCGCCCGATGACGCCCGCCTCTTCCCAGGCTTCGCGCATGGCGGCGTCGGCCGGGGTCATGCCATCCTCGGGCCAGCCCTTGGGGGTGATCCAGCGCCCGGTGCCGCGCGAGGTGACCAGCAGAACCTGCACCCGGTCGCCGCGCACGCGCCAGCACAGGGCAGCGAACTGGGTGCGGACGTCCTCCTTCGAAAGGACCCGCAGCGACAGCGGCAATTGCCTGCTCATGGGTGCGCTCACCACCATCTCCCTCGGCGTTGTGTCGTTATGTGAGGGGCGGTCCTACGACCGTGACGTAAGGGAATCACGAAAGGGAGCCGATTGCAACAGGCGGACTGCGGCGGGGTCATCGGGAGCCCGCCTTCGGCACGGGCTTGCCCAGACGCGCGCCAAGCGCCTGCACGAGATCGTCATGCGGGCGGTCGGTATCGATGGCAAGCCGCCGCAGGCCGAAATGGACATGCGCCATGTCCTGATAATAGCTCGTATAGGCATAGTTGGTCGCCGCCCCGGCCACGGCACCCAGAACCGGCACCGTCTGCGCGGCAAGCTTCTGGCCCAGAACCGTGGCCAGCCGCGGCGCGACAAACGCGATCATGCGCTGCATCGCATTGCCCGTCAGCGTGAGCCGGACCGACAGGAACCCCATGTCCGCCCCGTCGTCATGGGCCAGCGGCCCCGCCGATCCGAAGACCCGCAGGCAGTCGAACCGAACCGAGTGCAGGGCCGGGTCGAACCCCTGTTCGGCCGCAGCCCCCTGGATCGTGCGCAACAGGACCGTGGTGGTGACCGGCAGCTCCACCAGCGCGCCGGGCAGTCCGCCAAAGCCGCCCGCCGCACCCATCGCCGTGGCCACGGCGGTGTTGAGCCATCCCTTCTGATCCGGCACCACCCCGCGCGATCCCTGTGCGGCGTCGAAAGCCACGGTCAGCGCGCGTTCGGTCGCCTCGCCCAGACGGGCACGGACCGGGGCGGGCAGTTGGTCGAGCAATCCCTCGGCCTGTCCGCCCAGAAGGTTCAGCACCTGAATGCCCACGCCACCCGCCGCGCGGTAGCGCCGCGCAAGACGGTCGAGTTCGGCCTCGAGATCGACGGGTCCGACGGTAACGATGTCCGACATGGGGCGCGTCCCCTCCTTGTGCAGGCAAAGATCGGGACGCAGGGATGCGGGTTCAATCCCCCCGGGTCTCTTAGGTATCGTCCCAGCGGCGCACAGCGCCCCAAACACCGTCCCAGCCGCCGGGCACCAGCGCACGGCCCAGCACACGCTCGGGGTTCGTCGGCGGCGGCATGACGACATGGTCGAGCCGTCGGAACCCGAAGCGACGGTAATAGGGTTCGTCCCCCACCAGCATGACCCGGTCCCAGCCAAGCCCCACCGCCCGCGCCAGCGTATCGCGGATAAGCGCGCCGCCCAGGCCTTCGCCCTGCCGGGTGGGGTGAACGGCCACCGGCCCCAGCAGGAGCGTGGGCTGCCCGCCCACCCGCACCGGCCAGAACCGGATCGCGGCACCGAGAATCCCGTCGCTGTCCCGCGCCACCAGCGACAGCTCCGCCACCCGGTCGATCCCGTCGCGGAAGCGGTAGGACGACAGCGCCTCGCGCCCCGGCGCGAAGCACAGGTCGAGAAGGGCCTCGACCTCCCACCAGTCGTCCTGGGTCTCGGGCGTCAGTTGGTACAAGCGGGGCTCGGGCCTTTCGGGGAACGGGTGGTCATCGGGCTAGCATGGGCGTAAGGGAAGGGCAAACAGGACAGGTTGGGAGAGATCATGTTCTACCGCCCCGCAGACGGCCACGGGCTGCCGCACAATCCCTTCAACGCCATCGTGGCGCCCCGGCCCATCGGCTGGATTTCCACCCGCGATGCGCAAGGCCGCAACAATCTGGCGCCCTATTCCTTCTTCAACGCGACCGCTTATGTGCCGCCGCAGGTCATGTTCACCTCGACCACGACAAAGCCCGATCAGGGCGACACCAAGGACAGCGTCGCGAATATCCGCGAAACCGGGGTCTTCTGCGTGAACGTGGTGGAAGAGGCGATGCGCGACGCGATGAACGCGTCCTCCGCCACGCTGCCCAAGGGGGCGGACGAATTCGTCCATGCAGGCATCGCCGCGTCCGAATGCGAGACGATCGACTGCCCGCGCGTCGCGGGCGCGCCCGCATCGCTGGAATGCCGGCTGACGCGGATCGTGGCGCTCGAAGGGGAGTGCAACTGGATGGTCATGGGCGAGGTGACCGGCATCCACATGCGCGATGACTGCATCCGCGACGGGCGGTTCGACGTGACGGTGTTCCGGCCGCTCACGCGGCTCGGCTACCGCGACTATGCGGTGATCGGTGATGTGTTCGAGCTGGTGCGCCCCGACGACTGAGCGGGTCGGTTTGCGACGCGCAAACCGGACCGGAAACCGACGCGGTTTCCGGCGCAGGGACCAACGGTCGGGCAAGGAACCGTTTTTTTTCGGCACCACGACCGGCGGTTGGGCAAGGGGGCGTTTTCCGCGTCGGAAAACGGCCCGGAAATCGCGTCGATTTCCGGGCCCCGGTTGCAACGGCGCGCGGCCTTGTCTTAACTGGCGACAGGGCGAGGCAAGGACAGGCGCATGGGCGGGACGGTCATCGGCATCATCGGCGGATCGGGTATCTACGAGATCGCGGGCCTCGAGGATGCACGCTGGCAGGATGTGACAAGCCCCTGGGGCGTGCCCTCGGACCAGATCCTGACCGGGCGTCTGGACGGGGTCGCCATGGCCTTCCTGCCGCGTCACGGCCGCGGCCATGTCCACAGCCCCACCAGCGTGCCCTACCGCGCCAATATCGACGCGCTGAAACGCCTGGGCGTGACCGACATCATCAGCGTCTCGGCCGTGGGCAGCTTCCGCGAGGCGATGGCACCGGGTGACTTCGTCATCGTCGACCAGTTCATCGACCGCACCTTCGCGCGCGAAAAATCCTTCTTCGGCACAGGCTGCGTCGCGCATGTGAGCGTGGCGCACCCGACCTGCCCGCGCCTGTCGGACGCCTGCGAGAGCGCCGCGCGCGATCAGGGCATCCGCGTCCATCGCGGCGGCACCTATCTGGCGATGGAAGGCCCGCAATTCTCCACCCTCGCGGAATCGAAGATGTACCGCGAAGCCTGGGGCGCCGACGTCATCGGCATGACCAACATGCCCGAGGCCAAGCTCGCCCGAGAGGCCGAGATCTGCTATGCCTCCGTCGCCATGGTCACCGATTACGACAGCTGGCACCCCGACCATGGTGAGGTCGATGTGAGCCAGATCATCGCGACGCTCACGGGCAACGCGGATCGCGCGCGCGCCATGGTGGCCCGCCTGCCCGCGCTTCTGGGACCCGACCGTGCCCCCTGCCCCCATGGCTGCGACCGCGCGCTCGACAATGCGATCCTGACGGCACCCGACAGGCGCGACCCGGGCCTTCTGGCCAGGCTCGACGCTGTTGCAGGCCGGGTGCTCTGATGGAACCCGATCTCCGTCCCGCTTCGGCCCGCCTGCGCCCCGCCGCCACCTGAGGACCCCCATGAAAACCGTCAAGGACTATATCCGCACCATCGTGGACTTCCCGCATGAAGGCATCCTTTTCCGGGACGTCACGACGCTTTTTGCCGATCCGCGCGGGTTCCGCATGGCGATCGACCAGATGCTGCACCCCTATGCGGGCGAACCGATCGGCAAGGTCGTGGGGCTGGAAGCGCGCGGCTTCATCCTGGGCGGCGCGATCGCGCATCAATTGTCGGTGGGCTTCGTGCCGATCCGCAAGAAGGGGAAACTGCCCGGCACGACGATCAGTCAGGACTACAAGCTCGAATACGGCGAAGCCATCGTCGAGGTCCATGACGACGCCATCCAGCCGGGCGAGAAGGTGCTGCTCGTCGACGATCTGCTGGCCACCGGCGGCACGGCGCGCGCCGGCATCCAGCTGGTCGAACGGCTGGGCGGCGAGATCATCGGCTGCGCCTTCATCGTCGATCTGCCCGATCTGGGCGGGCGGAAGGTGCTCGAGGACATGGGGATGAACGTCCACGCCCTGTGCGCTTTCGAAGGGCTTTAATCCTCTGCGAAGACCGCGCCCGGGTTCATGATCCCGTGGGGGTCGAGCGCAGCCTTGATCGCCTGCATCGCGGCGCGCTTGACCGGATCGCCGTATTTTTCCAGTTCCGCCACCTTCAGACGCCCGATCCCGTGTTCGGCGCTGACCGATCCTTCGAATTCATGCACCAGATCGTGGATCGCCGCCTTGATGACGGGGCGCTGGTTCTCGTGATCGGCGCGGCTGCGCCCCGGTGCGGGGAAAATGTTGAAGTGCAGGTTCCCGTCGCCCACATGCCCGAAGCAGTTGATGCGGAAATCGCCGATCCGCGCCACTGCCGCGCCGGCCTCGGCGATGAAATCCGGGATCGCCGACAGGGGCACCGAGATGTCATGCGACGACACCGATCCGATCCGGCGGTTCGCCTCGGGGATCTGTTCGCGCACCGCCCAAAAGGCATCGGCCTGCGCCCGGTTCTGGGCGATCAGCCCGTCCGATGTCAGCCCCGCCTCCAGCGCCCCGGCAAACAGGTCCTCGAGCGCGACAGCCGGGTCGATCCCGCAGGGCAGACCCACCTCGATCAGCACGCTCCAGTCAGGCGGCGCGGCAAAGGGCTGGCGGATGTCGGGCAGCTTGTCCGCCAGAAACCGCAGCCCCTGCCCCGAGATCAGCTCGAAGGTCGAGACCGCCTCGCCGAAGCGGTCGCGCGCCAGCGACAGAAGGCGCAGCGCGGCGGCCGGGTCGGGCACGACCAGAAGCGCGGTGCCCGTGGCCGCAGGCCGGGGATAGAGCTTGAGCGAGGCCGCCGTGATCACGCCCAGCGTGCCTTCCGACCCGACCAGCAGACCGCGCAGGTCATAGCCGGTGTTGTCCTTGCGCAACCGGCTCAGCCCATGCCAGACCCGCCCATCGGGCAGCACCGCTTCCAGCCCCAGGCACAGATCGCGCATGTTGCCATAGCGCAGGACCGCCGTGCCCCCGGCATTGGTGGCGAGGTTGCCGCCGATGCGCGCCGACCCTTCCGATGCCAGCGACAGCGGAAACAGCCTGCCCGCCGCCTCGGCCGCCGTCTGGATGTCGGCAAGGATGACGCCCGCTTCGGCTATGAGCACGTTTTCGTCCGCGTGGACCGCGCGGATGCGCGTCATCCGCTCGACGCTGAGAAGGACGGTGCCCTGACCGGCGGGGGCGATCTGACCGCCGACCAGCCCGGTGCCGCCGCCATAGGGCACGACGCCCACATGCGCGTCGTTGCACGCCGCGAGGATGGTCGCCACCTGATCGGTGGTGGTGGGGGCAAGAACCAGCCCCGCGTCGCCCGTCCAGCGGCCGCGCGGTTCCTCGAAATAGCGCGGCTCGGGCGTGCGGAAGACATCGGCGGGCAGATGCCCGCGCAGGTTGGCAGCAAGGTCAGGGGTAACGGGTGACAGCATCGGATCGCGCCTTTGGGGTTCTGCCTCAGAGCTATCAGCCGCCGCAGGGGGCCGCAACGCGGCTCAGTCGCCGAGCCAGGAGGGGCGCAGGACCATGATCGTGGGCCGCCCCGGCAGATCGCGCAGCGACAGGTCGATGGACGGCCCGCCCACCTCGACGATGTCGAATTCGCCCGCCATCCCGGCAAGGAACGCCTGAAGCGACCCGCCCGAGAACCAGTGCATCGGCAGCACGACCGACGACTTCAGCCGCTGCACCACCGCGATCATGTCGGGCAGCGACATGGTGTAGCCGCCATCGACCGGCACCATGAGCACGTCGATCCGCCCCAGGGCCGCAAATTGTTCGTCGTTGGGCATGTGGTGAAGATGCCCAAGGTGGCCCACACAGAGACCTGCGACCTCGAAGACGAAAATGGAATTCCCGCGCGGCTCTCCCCCCTCGCCCCAGCGCGACCGGATGTCGGTCGAGACGTTGCGCACCAGCATTTCGCCCAGATCGAGATGATGGTCGATCCCCGCGCCGAAGGGTTCTCCCCAGCCGCGCAGGACATGCGGGATCGCCGGGTCGGGGAAGGGCGTCCAGTGTGTCGAATGGGCGTGGTTCATGGTGACCACGTCGGGGATCAGCGTGGTGGGGCCGATGAAGCCGGTGAAGTCGGTCACCGCGTTCAGGCCACCGGGCGTGCGGATCAGAAAGCTCGCATGATCGATATAATGCAGACGCACGGTGTGATCCGGCAGGGGGGCCTGCCAGCTGGCCTTCTGGATGTATTCGAGACCGGGTGCGGCATCGGCGATGGCGATGCAGTGCGACGGGCGGCGATCCTGCGCCGCGGCGGGCAACGCGGTGACGATGACCATAAGGAAGGCGAGAATCATGCGCATCAAGCAACTCTAGCGCGCGCTGCGCCCCTGTCATGGGGGAGGCACGCAAAAGTTCGTGTTCAGAAGTCCCGCGTCAGGCCGAAGGAGACGCCGAACGTGTCATAGGCATGGATCGGCAGGGACGACGATTGTCGTTCTGCCGTCAGGGTCAGCACCGGGGCGAAGCCCCGCCGCGACAGGCGCGTGTGCAGGACGCGCAGGCTCACCGCATCGCGCCGGTCTTCGCGCACCGCAGGGAAGATCGCGGATCGTCCGTCGTGATCGGCCCAGCGCCGGGTAAGGTCGAGATCGACCGACAGCCCGCCCTGCCAGACATGGCCCGCGCCAAGGTGCAGCGTGCGCGCCGTGTTCGACACGCTGGGCGTGGGGGTCGATGTCCGTTCGACCCGGACGCCGCCCCGCAGGACAAGGTTCGGCGCGACCGACCGCGCATGCCCGAGATAGAGGGTCGAGCGCAGACCATCGAGACCGGGGCGGCCCGGATGGGCAAGATCCTGCACCGCGCCCGCGACCGACAGAACGCCGTTGCCGCCCGCGGGCAGGATGGCCGACAGGCGCAGACCCGGGCCCTGCGCATAATCCTGCGCGTCGACCCGCGTCTGCGCCCAGGTGAAGGCGGCGTCGATGCGCGCGCCCGAGGGCAGGTGCCGGATCACGCCTGCGTCCAGCGTCAGGCGGATTTCGTCCGCCGCCGCGCGATCATAAAGTTCGCCCTGAAGGTCCGCGCCCAGCCGCGCGGTCCATCCCGCCGCGATCTGCGGCTGCCAGGCCCCCGTCAGCCCGAAGGCAAGGCCGGTCGCGGGTTGCGACCGCGCGCCGGGGGCGAGGACCGCGGGCAGACCGGCGATCACGATCGTGTCGGCCTCGGTCCGGTTGGCGGGGTTCGTCTCGGGCACGATGGCGAAGCGCGCCTGCCCCACCCATGTCCTGAGCGGGCGCGCGACGGGGGCGGCGACGTCGCGGTTGCCGCTTTCAAGCCCCGCGCGCGCCCGGTCGAGGTGAAACCACGCGCGATCCTCCTGCCCCGCGGCATGCAGGACCTCGGCCAGCGCCAGCCGGAAGGCCGGGACATCGGGGCGCAGCGCGACGAGTTCTTCCAGAAGCGGCAGCGCCTCGGCCCCGCGTCCCTCGGCCCGCAGGATCGACGACATCGCCCAAAGCCTTTGCGCACGTTCGCCCGCATCCGCGGGGCGCCACGAAGCAAGCGCGGCCAGCGCCGCATCGGGACGGCCCTGCGACAGAAGCGTCTGCGCCTCGCGGTAGGTGGGGTGTGTCGTCGCGGCCTGTGCGGGCAGGCCTGCGAAGACCGAGACGGCCACAAACACAACCAGCGCCCTGCGCAAAGTGGCAGGGGCGCGCGCGATCAGGGAAGACATGCCGCCACGCGCCCCTGCCGTCAGCGAGGTAATCGCGGTTTCACAAAGGCTCTGGTCTTGAAATTCCGCGACACGGTCGGCCCGCGTCACTGTTCCGCATAGAACTGGCCACCCACGCCGATCAGGTTGCCGGCCGCGCCCCCGACTGCGGGGCCGTTGATCGTCAGGTTGGCCGGTCCCGTCATCGCCACGGCGTTGTTGCCGTAGAAGTTGCCACCAAGCCCAAGGCCGACGGTGCGCGACTGCGGGCCGGTGCCGTCGTCGATATCCATATTGCCCGCGAGGCTGACCGACAGACCGCCGAGCACGACGCCCGCCAGACCGGGCGTGCGCGTGACCCCCGAAATCGCCCCGTTCACCGGGATCGAGCCCGTCGAGGTAAAGTTGGTCCCGTTGACCGTGCCGCGCAGGTTCGAGGCATTGCCGCTCCAGACGTTGGCCACCGGGCCGCCATCGGTCCAGTTCAGGCTGAGGTTGAGATCGGCGGTCGCCTGCCCCACCGGCACGGCACCGCCGTCGGACAGATCGGCCTGCGCCTGGCCCCGGTAGGTCGCGTTGATCGTGGTCGGCATGTTGAGCGTGGGGTTCAGCGCCTGAACCCGGGCGAGTTCCGTCGCGAAGGCCCCGCCACCCGGAGCGGGTGCAGGCGCAGGTGCCGCGCCGCCGCCGACTGCGGCCCCGCCGCCGCCCCCGGACCCGAGACAGCCGCTGAGCCCGAAGGCCGCCATCAGCGGCAGGATGAATACATGAGTGCGCATGGCCAAGGTCAGTCTCCTCGTTACAACCGGTGGTCGAATCCCACGATCCACAGAAAGACCGATGCAAAAGGCTTCGTCTTCCCCCCGAACAGGGGGAGCGGGGGCATCATCCCGCTTGCGCCGGGCGGTTCTTCGGGTTCACCTGCCCTTACGCGGCCCCGCGTCGCGTAATGTGCGGTGCAGGAGCTTTTTGTTTCGTGGTGCGTTCCCCTTTGTTTCCGTTTGTCGCGCTTGCGCTCTTCTCGA
>CAZNMV010000019.1:14188-18731 GCA_964573835.1 uncultured Aestuariivita sp.
ATCTTCAGCGCCGCGCTCATTCTCACGCTTGCGCTGCGCCAGCCCTGGTTCGGTGCCGAACTGACCGCGCCGTCGGACGGTCCGGGGGTGATCCTCTCGGGGGTCGAGGCAGGCTCGCCGCTTGCCGCCCTGCCCTTGGGGACGCGGGTTCTGTCGGTGGCCCCGGCGGATGCGCCCGATCAGGCGGTGGATCTGCGCGGCATCGACCGGATGGAGGAACCCGACGGCCTGCCCGACATCGCCGCGATGAACGCGCTTTTCGCGCATCAGGGCGCGCTGCATCGGGTGATCTCGGGCGGGGCCGTGGTGTTCGCGACGGATGCGGGCCCCCTGACCGCGACCCCGGCCCAAGGCCGCCCGCTGTCCGACCTGCCCGACACGTTCTGGATCCAGATCGTCACGGGCCTTGTCGGCTGCTGGCTGGGCGGCTGGGTGCTCGCGCTCAGGCGGCGCGAGGCATCGGCGGCCTATCTGGCGCTGGCGGGGGTGGGCCTGGCCATTTCGGCCCATGCCGCCGCGCTCTATTCGACGCGCGAGATCGCGCTTCCCGCCGATCTGTTCTACTGGGCTTCGGCGTTCAACACGCTGGGGGCAATCGTCTTCGGGGTGGGGATGATCTGTCTTTTTCTCGTCTATCCCGTGCGTATCGTACCGCGATGGGTGGTGGCGCTGGCCTTCGCGGTGTTCGGTACCTGGGCGGTTCTCGCCTTCCTGCGGCTGACGGTTTCGACGCAGATGATGATCCATGTGCCCGTCGTCGTCGCGATGTCGCTGATCTTGCTTCTGGCGCTGGCGCAGGTGGTGACCACGCGCGGCCAGCCCCGGGCGCGCGCGGCGCTGCGATGGTTCGGCCTGTCGGTGGCCTTGGGGGCGGGCAGTTTCGTGGTGCTGATCACCGCGCCGCAGGCGCTTGGCTTCACCCCGCAGGTCAAGCAGGGACATGCCTTCGCCGGGTTCATCCTGATCTATGTGGGTCTGGCCATCGGCGTCGCACGCTACCGGCTCTTCGAACTCGAGGACTGGTCGTTCCGGCTCTTCTTCTACGTGGGCGGCGTGGTGCTCTTGATTGTGCTCGACGTGGCTCTGATCTACTTCGTCGCGCTGGACCGGGTGCCTGCCTTCTCGCTTGCGCTGCTGGCGGTCGTGTTCCTTTACCTGCCCGCGCGCGACTGGATCGGGCGGGTTCTGTCGCGCCGCAACCGTCTGGACGAAGAGACGCTGTTTGACCTTGTCTCGCGCGCGGCGCTGGCGGCACCCGGGGTCGACCAGCAGACCGGCCTGCGGGATCTGTTGCAGGCGCTGTTCAATCCCGCCGAGATCGCGCCCGCCCCGGGCCCCGTCGATCAGCCGACTATCCGCACCGAAGGCGAGGCGATGGACATACCCGGTCTCGACCGCGCGCCCGCGCTGCGGATGCGCTGGGCCAACGGGGGGCGGCGGCTGTTCTCGCCCGCAGATGCCCGGCGCGCGGCGCGGGTTCTCGAGATGGCGGAACAATTGCTGGAACGCCGCCGCGCCTACGAGGACGGGGCGGCGCAGGAACGCCGCCGCATCAACCGCGACATCCACGACAACATCGGCATCCACCTTCTGGGCGCGCTTCACAGCGACGGGTCCGACCGCAAGGACATGCTCGTCCGGCAGGCGCTGACCGATCTGCGCGACATCGTGTCGAACACCGAAGGCACGCCGCGCAAGCTGGACGAGCTGCTGGCCGACCTGCGCGCCGAGGCGCATGCACTGCTCGACGCGGCGGACATCGCGCTCGACTGGGCGGGCGGTGGCAGGGAGGCTCAGGTGGTCGATGCCCAGATCACCGCCACCCTGCGCGCGGTGGTGCGCGAGGCGGTGAACAACATCGTCCGTCATGCGGGCGCCAAGACCGTCACGGTGCGCATCGCTCCGTCCGGCGCGGCAGGGGACCGTCTGTCGGTGCGGGTGTGGGATGACGGCAACGGCCCCAGCGATCAGGCGGCACCGACACGCGCGGGCCAGGGCCTGATCAACCTGCGCCAACGCGCCGAGGCACACGGCGGATCGCTTGACTTCGGGCCGGGTCCGGGCGGTGGCGGCGCGATCCTGGAGGCCGAGATCGTGACGGGCGCGGCCCCCGCTCTGCCCAGCGCGAGGTCGGCCTGACATGCGCAGCGTGCTCATCGTCGAGGACATCGTCGAGACACGGACCTGGTTGTCAGGTCTGGTCCGGCGCGCCTTTCCGGCGGCCGAAGTCGACACGGTCGCAACGCTGCGCAAGGCCCGGTCGCTTCTGACGCGGGGGTTCGACCTCGCGCTCGTTGATCTCGGGCTTCCGGACGGGTCGGGCCTTGATCTCGTGCGCGAGGTGCGCGCGGACAACCTGCCCACCCGCTGCGTCGTGACCACCGTCATGGGCGACGACGCCTCGGTCGTGCAGGCGCTGTCGGCGGGGGCGGACGGCTATCTTCTCAAGGAAAATCCCGCGGATGTGCTGGTGCGCCAGCTGGGCCAGATCGCCGACGGCATCCCGGCCCTGTCGCCGTCGATCGCACGGCGCATCATGGAGCATTTCCGCTATACCGGCCCCGTCGTCGTGGACCAGCAGCTGACCGACCGCGAAGCGCAGGTCCTGAGCCTCATCGCGCAGGGGCTGCGCAACGCCGAAGTCGCGGCGAAGCTGTCGATCGCGGAGACGACTGTCGCGGGCTACATCAAGGCGGTCTATCGCAAGCTTGGGATTTCCTCGCGCGCCGAGGCCGCCTGGCACGCGGCCCGCATGGGGCTGGCGCGCAAGGACTGATCCCGGCCCGGGCGCGGCGGCGGCGTGATGCACGCTTGATCCCCGGGGCACTTCGCGCTATAGCGCCGGCGTCGACATGGCGGGACAGCCATGCGACCGGGACTTGAGCAGGGTCGGTTCATGCCGACCCTTCATTTTTACCCGGTCCATGCCCGCGCAGCGGTCGACCAAACCGCACCCAAAGACCGGCGGAGACAACCGCCCGGCCGGAAACACCGATGAAAAGGACGTAAACGCGCATGGCGCAAGACAAGATGATGGAGGAATTCGAAGCCCTCCTGCAAGAAAGCTTCGAAATGGACACGCCCGATGAGGGCAGCGTCGTCAAGGGCAAGGTGATCGCGATCGAAGCGGGCCAGGCCATCATCGATGTCGGCTACAAGATGGAAGGCCGCGTCGATCTCAAGGAATTCGCAAATCCCGGCGAAGCGCCCAACATCAAGGTGGGTGACGAGGTCGAGGTCTATCTGCGCTCGGCCGAAAACGCCCGTGGCGAAGCGGTCATCAGCCGCGAGATGGCCCGCCGCGAAGAAGCCTGGGACCGTCTCGAAAAGGCCTATGCCAACGAGGAACGTGTCGAAGGCGCGATCTTCAACCGCGTCAAGGGCGGCTTCACCGTCGATCTGGGCGGCGCCGTGGCCTTCCTGCCCGGCAGCCAGGTCGATGTGCGCCCCGTGCGCGACGCGGGCCCGCTCATGGGTCTCAAGCAACCCTTCCAGATCCTCAAGATGGATCGCCGCCGCGGCAACATCGTCGTGTCGCGCCGCGCCATCCTGGAAGAGAGCCGCGCCGAACAGCGCGCCGAGGTCATCGGCAACCTGGAAGAAGGTCAGGTCGTGGACGGCGTGGTCAAGAACATCACAGAATACGGGGCCTTCGTGGACCTGGGCGGTGTGGACGGCCTGCTGCACGTCACCGACATGGCATGGCGCCGCGTCAACCACCCGTCCGAGATCCTGAACATCGGCGAGACCATCAAGGTCCAGGTGATCAAGATCAACAAGGAAACCCACCGCATCAGCCTCGGCATGAAGCAGCTGCAGGAAGATCCGTGGGATCTGGTGGCTGCCAAGTATCCGCTGGAATCGGTGCATACCGGCCGCGTGACCAACATCACCGACTACGGTGCATTCGTCGAACTGGAACCCGGCGTCGAAGGCCTTGTCCACGTGTCGGAAATGTCCTGGACCAAGAAGAACGTCCATCCCGGCAAGATCGTGTCGACCAGCCAGGAAGTGGAAGTCATGGTGCTCGAGATCGACGCTGCCAAGCGCCGCGTCAGCCTCGGCCTGAAGCAGACCATGCGCAACCCGTGGGAAGTGTTCGCGGAAACCCATCCCGAGGGCACGCAGGTCGAAGGCGAGGTCAAGAACATCACCGAATTCGGTCTGTTCGTCGGCCTGCCGGGCGACATCGACGGCATGGTTCACCTGTCGGACCTGTCCTGGGACGAACGCGGCGAAGACGCGATCCAGAACTACCGCAAGGGCGATGTCGTTCAGGCGGTCGTGTCGGAAGTCGACGTCGAGAAGGAGCGTATCTCGCTCTCGATCAAGGGCGTGGGCGGCGACAAGTTCGCCGATGCCGTCGGCGGTGTGAAGCGCGGTTCGGTCATCACCGTCACCGTGACCAAGATCGAGGATGGCGGAATCGAAGTGGAGTATGAGGGCATGAAGTCCTTCATCCGCCGCTCGGATCTGGCCCGCGACCGCGCCGACCAGCGCCCCGAGCGCTTCTCGGTTGGTGACAAGGTCGATGTGCGCGTGA
>CAZNMV010000020.1:0-13924 GCA_964573835.1 uncultured Aestuariivita sp.
AGCGTGTCGGTGGCGGGGCCGGTGAAGGTGACGGACGACAGCGGCACCACCTCGAACGAGGTCTGGGCGACAAGCCAGGTGGCCAGCCAGCCCAGCATGACCGCAGCCCCCACGCCCGCAGCCGTCAGCGCCTGCGCCAGCGGCACGGCGCGGCGGCGTGCGAAGACGAAGGACGCGGCAAGCCCCGCAAGCGCGAGACCGGCGACCGCGCCCGATGACAGCCCCAAAGCCGAGCCAAGGTCGCGCCCGTCGCCACCCGGCACCGTCCAAAGCCCCGCGATGGTTTCGCGCGCGGGGCTGAGCGCGCCGCGATAGGCGGCCTGGGCGACCAGCGTCACGACAAGGCCGGTGATGAGCGCCCGCAGGTTGCCGGAGGAGGCAAGCACCAGAAGGCGCGACGCACAGCCGCGCGCCAGCACCATGCCCGCGCCGAACATCAGCCCGCCGAGGATCGCGCCCGACAGGCTGCCGGTGGCGGCCAGAACCCGCGCCGCGCCAAGGTCGAGAAAGCCCAGCGTGACCGCGCCCTGCACCAGCGCAAGCGCCGTGAAGAAGGCGATAAGCCAGATGGAGAGTTTCGGGCCGAGATGGCCCTCCGCCACCTCAACCGTCGCCGCGCGCAGGCAGAAACGCGAGCGTTGCGCCATGACGCCGAAGACCAGCCCCACGGCCAGCCCCGCCGCGCCCAGCGCGCCGTCGTCGCCCAATATCCCGATCAGCCCTTCGATCATGGCGATACCCTAGCGGGGCGCGCGCGCCGCGCCTTGCGCTGGATCAACTATTGCGCCGCCATGGGCTGCCGCGAGAGGCGGCACTGGGTCCAGAGCGCGCCGAGCGCCCCGATCAGCCGGTCGATGTCTTCCGCCGTATGGACGGGCGAGGGCGTGATGCGCAGCCGTTCCGTCCCCTTGGGCACGGTGGGGTAGTTGATCGGCTGGATGTAGATGCCCCAGTCGCGCAGAAGCACGTCCGAGATGTACTTGCACTTGACCGGGTCGCCCACCATCACGGGGATGATGTGGCTGGGGTTGTCGATATGCGGGATGCCCGCGGCGTCGAGCCGGGCGCGCACGTCGGCCACACGGGCCTGATGGGCGGCGCGTTCCGCCCCGCTGTCCTTCAGGTGGCGGACAGAGGCCGCAGCGCCTGCCGCGACGGCGGGGGGAAGCGCGGTGGTGAAGATGAAGCCGCTTGCGAAGGACCGCACGAAATCCACCAGATCGGCCGAGGCGGCGATATAGCCGCCGACGACGCCATAGGCCTTGCCGAGCGTGCCTTCGATCACCGTCAGGCGGTGCATCAGGCCTTCGCGTTCCGCGATGCCGCCGCCGCGCGGCCCGTAAAGGCCCACCGCATGCACTTCGTCGAGATAGGTCATCGCGCCATAGCGGTCGGCGAGATCGCAGATGCCTTCGATGGGGGCGATGTCACCGTCCATGGAATAGACGCTCTCAAAGGCGATGAGCTTGGGCGCGTTCGCGGGAAGGGCCGCGAGCTTCGCCTCGAGATCCGCCAGATCGTTGTGCTTCCAGATCACCTTCTGCGCGCGGGAATGGCGGATGCCCTCGATCATCGAGGCGTGGTTGAGTTCATCCGACAGCACCACGCAGCCGGGGATCTTCGACGCCAGCGTGCCCAGCGCCGCCCAGTTCGACACATAGCCCGAGGTGAACAGAAGCGCCGCTTCCTTGCCGTGCAGGTCGGCGAGTTCGCGTTCCAAGAGCACGTGATCATGCGTGTTGCCAGAAATGTTGCGCGTGCCCCCTGCCCCCGCGCCGCAGCGGTCGAGCGCGGCATGCATCGCCGCCAGCACGTCCGGGTGCTGGCCCATCCCGAGATAATCGTTCGAACACCAGACTGTCACCTCGCCCAGGTCGCCGGGGCCGTGCCGGGTGGCGCGGGGAAAAGCCCCGCGGTGGCGTTCGAGTTCGGCGAAGACACGGTAATTCCCGTCCGCGCGCAGCGCGTCCAGCGCGCCGCGGAAATAGGCGTCGTAGTTCACGTGATCAGTCCCCCAGAGCGTCCTTGACGATGCCGGCCAGCAGGTCCTCGACCATGTCCATCGGGCCATCGGCATACTCGCGATATCCTATCATCACGCCGTCGCCGGTTTCGGCCACGAAGATCCCGTAGGGACAGTAGCCGATGTTCATCGGATCAGCCTCCATCACCGCGCGCGACACGGTGGCCGAGCAGAAGGTGAAGACGTCCGCCTCGCGGAAGATTTCCACGTCGCTGCCCACGTCCGCGCCGGTGCGGTTGAGCATTTCGCCCACATGGCTGACATGATCGATGACAAGGCCCTGCCCGATGATGGCCGATTCCACCGCGAAGGCGGCGTCGTCGAATGTGCCGTCGAAGGGGTGGGAGACGATGCCTTCGGCGGCGGTGACGGCAGGCAAGGCGAAGGCGATGACCGCGCAGGCGGCCTGAAGATGGCGTGTCATGATGGGTCCTCCTTTCCCGCCAGTCTGTGACGGGCGGGGGGCGGGCGCCTTGATCCGCATCAAGGCGCCCGCCGTCCTTGGGATCAGCCGAACATGTCGGTCGTGATGCCGGTGTACCAGCCTTCCGATTCCTCGTAGGTGGCCTTGCGCAGCGCGTCGTCTTCGCCGGTCTGGCTGATGAAGCTCGACACGCTGGCGATCTTCTCGTCGGTCGGCTCGTAGGCCGCGCCGACCTTCACGCCGTCATCGGTGGCGATGAGCGACCAGCAGGTGTTGCTGTACTTGGCCGGGAAGACGCGGCTGCCGGTCAGCGCGCCGCGCACGGCATTGGCGCAGACCTTGGCCTGGCTGTTGGCCGAGAAGCCCGACTTCGGCATGTCGCCCTGATTGCTGGCATCGCCCAGAACATGGACGTCCGGATCCATCTTGGACGACATGTCGCCGGGGTTCACCGGGGCCCAGTTGCCGTCGGTCAGCCCGGCTGCCGCCGCGATCGCGCCCGCCTTCTGGGCCGGGATCACGTTGCAGGCATCGACTTTTTCGACGGTGCCGTCGATGGTGACCGTCATCGCCGCCGGATCGACGCTGACATTGGCCGCGCCGAAATCGGGGCCGATGCGTTCGATCATGCCGGGATAGTGCTTGCCCCAGCCTTCCTCGAACAGCGCCTGCTTGGAGAATTTCTCCTTCGGGTCGACCAGCAGGATCTTCGCGGTCGGGTTGTTGACCTTCAGCAGGTGACCGACCATCGAGATCCGCTCGTAGGGCCCCGGGGGGCAGCGGTAGGGGTTCGGGGGCGCCACCATGGCGAAGACACCGCCCGCGGGCATGGCCATGATCTGCGCCTTGAGCAGTTCGACCTGCGTGCCGCCCTTGTAGGCGTGGGGCATCTTGTCCTGCGCGTCGAGGCTCCAGCCGGGGACCGAGCCGTCGACGAAGTCGATGCCGGGGCTGACGATGAGCTTGTCATAGGCCACGGTGCCGCCGCCGGCCAGCGTCACGGTCTTGGCAGTGCGGTCGACGCCCGCCGCCATGTCGTGAATGACGTTGATGCCGTAGTCCGAGGCGAGCTTGGCATAGGAATGGCCAAGGTCGGACATCTGCTTGAACCCGCCCAGATAGAGGTTCGAGAAGAAGCAGGTGTAATAGGTGGTCTGCGGTTCGATCAGCGTGACGTCGATCGCGCCCGCGCTGTCCTGCGCGATGTAGCGCGCCGCGGTCGCCCCGCCTGCGCCACCGCCGATGACGACGACACGCGGCTTGCCCTGTCCCATGACGGCCGGGGCCGACATCGCCGCGGCGAGCGCCGCCGTTGTGCCGATGAAGGTTCTTCTGTTCAGTTTCATTCGTTGGGTCTCCTCCCTTGAATGTCCCGGTTCAATCCGGGTTTTCGAAATAGGCCGCCAGTGCCGCGATCTCTTCGTCGCCGAGACGGCTGGCGATCATCTGCATGACCGGGTGCAACCTTTGCCCGGACTTGTAGGCGTAAAGCGCGACCTTGAAGTCGTCCTGTGGCCAGTAGACGATCGACGGGATGCCGTCGGCGCCTTCCGACAGATGACAGGCCTTGCACTCACCGCTCAGATACTGGCCGTATTCCCGGTCTCCGTCGATTGCCAGAAGTGCCGCATCCACGGTGTATTCCGACATGCGCGCGGTGGGATCCGCTTCGGGGATGTTGGCGGGATTGTCCGAGTACAGACGCAGATAGGCGATGACGTTGGCGCGGTCCTCCGGGTCCTTGAGGCCCCGGAAGCTCATCCTTGTGCCCGAGGCGAAGCCGCGCGGGTCCTCGATATAGGCGTCCAGCGTGTCGGCATGCCATTCGAGCCCCGCCACACCCGCGCGTTCGAGGCTTTTCGAATAGCGATAGCCCTCGAGCCCCGCGGCCTTGCGCCCGAAGACGAAGTTGAGATGGGGCCCGACGCCGTTCTCGGCCCCCTCCCCCACTTCGTGACAGCCCTTGCAACTCTTGAAGACCTCTTTGCCGGCCTCGGGGTCGCCCAGAGGCGCGGCCTGAGACAGGCCGGCCCAGAGGCCCAGAAGGCAGGTCAAGGCAAGGGTGGACCGGATCATCGAGCGTCAGCCTCCGAACGACTTCAGATAAGCTTCCACGGCAAGGATATCTTCCTCTTTTTTCAGGCCGGGAAAGGACATCTTGTTACCCTTGATATAGGCTTTCGGGGCGGTGAGGAATTCGGCCATGCTGGCTTCGTCCCAGACACGGCCTTCGTCGCGCAGCGCATCGAACCCCTTGGAGTAACGGAAGCCCTCGACGCTGCCGATCACGCGACCGAAGACGCCGTTGAGCTGCGGGCCGCTGCGGTTCTTGGCACCTTCGCCGACCTGGTGGCAGGCGGCGCATTTCTTGAAGACCTTCTCGCCCTCGGCCACCAGCGCGGGATCGAGCGCCGCGACAGCCGTCTCGGCCGGGGCTTCGGCTGCCGTCTCTGCAGGGGCCTCGGCTGCGGCTTCGGTCACGGTTTCCGCCGCGGCTTCGGTGGGCGTGGCCGCCGCTTCGGTTTCGGGCGTCACGTCGAGGACGCGCGCGCGCATCGTGATCTCGACCGAGGCCTTGCAGTTTTCCATGCAGGGTTCGGTCCGCCAGATCGGGTATTCCGTCGCCTCGCGGTCATCGACGATGAAGCCGTCGGCATTGGGCATCGCCACGTCGAGGAAGTTCTCGTTCGACAGGGTGAAATCGTCATCCACCAGATCGTTCGAATACAGCATGTAGGCGACGATGGCATAGACATCGTCGGGTTCCAGCGACTGCGCGTTGCCGAACGGCATGGAGCGGTGGACATAGTCCCACGCGGTCGACAGATAGGGCCAGTAGCTGCCCACGGTCTTGACCGGATCATCGTCTGCCAGCGTGCCCACGCCGCCAGCCAGTTCCGGCCAGTTGCCCGAGCCTTCGGCGAAGACGCCGTGGCAGACCGCGCAATGTTCCTGGAAAAGCTCGTCCCCGTCCATCACGTTGCCCGACCCGACCGGCAGGCCGGTGCCGTCGGGGCTGACGTCAACGTCCCAGGCGGCGATCTCTTCGGGCAGCGCCGCCCGGCCCAGTCCGAACGTGTCGGCGAAGGTCGGCGCTGCCGCGAGGGTGAGCGCCGCCGTCGCGGTCAGGAGCTTAGGAAACTTCGACATTTTCGGCCTCCCCGGTCGGCATGACGTGCCAGGTCTGGATGCAGTTGTTGTGATAGATCGAGTTTTCGCCGCGGATTTCGCGCAGCTGCGCCTTGGTCGGCTGGACATAGCCCGACTCGTCCATGGCCCGGGACTGCAGGAGCATGTCGCCGCCGTCCCACTCGGTGTCGAGATAGAAGCGGGTAAGTGCCATCTTCTCGCCGGGCTTGGCCAGACGCGCGGTCTGCCAGGTCTTGCCGCCATCCTTCGAGACATCGACGCGGGTGATCGCACCATGGCCCGACCAGGCGAGGCCCGAGATGACCATGGGGCCGGGGCCGTGCTTGATCGGCGTCTGCGGGCTGGGCGAGGTGATGACCGACTTGGCGTCCATCACCCAGGTCCACTTGCGGCTGGTGCCGTCGGCCAGGGTGTCGGTGTATTTCGAGGTTTCTTCGCGGGACTCGACAGGGCCGTCCATGACTTCGATGCGGCGCAGCCACTTCACCCACATGTTGCCTTCCCAGCCCGGCACGACAAGGCGCACGGGGTATCCGTGTTCCTTGCGCAGTGCTTCGCCGTTGGCGCTGAAGGCGACAAGGCAGTCGTCGAGCGCCTTTTCCAGCGGGATCGACCGGCCGTTCGACGAGGCGTCATGCCCTTCGACATAGACCCACTTGCCCGCGACGTCGCCCGACAGGCCCGCCTCGTTCAGAAGGGTGCGCAGCGACACGCCGGTATATTCCATGTTGTGGATCATGCCGTGGGTGAACTGCGCGCCGTTCAGCTGCGCGCCTGCCCATTCCATGCCGGTATTGGCCGCGCATTCGCAGAAATAGACGTGGTTTTCGCGCGGGAAGCGTTCCAGATCGGCATAGGTGAAGATCAGCGGGCGATCGACGAGGCCGTTGATCATCAGCCGGTAATCGGACTTGGTCATGTCGATGGCGCCGGAATGGTGGCGCTCGAACGCGCAGCCCTGCGGCGTGATCGTGCCGTCAAGCGCGTGGATGGGCGTGAAGTTGATCGACGAGATCGTGTCGGCCGTCAGCCATTCCACATTGCGGCGCACCACGTCGGCCTCGTGCCGGATGGGCAGACCATAGGGCGAGGCATCGACGCCGTCGCCAAGACCCGAGGCCCAGGGCTGGACTTCGGTGATCAGCGGGTCGGGCGACTGGGCCGCGGCACGGCTGGCCGCCAGAGCGGCACCGGTTGCCGCCGCCCCCGACAGGAAGGCGCGGCGCGACGGTTTGGTGGGGTTCGAGCTGTCTGTCATCTGCGACCTCTCTTTCGGGGTTGGCGAAGGCGTCAGCCTTCGATCAGTTCGACGGAGTTGTTGGGGGCAAGGGTGACCGTGCCCAGTTTGCGGATGTGGTCTTCGACCACGTCCCAGATCTGCGGGCCTTCGGTGCCTTCGTTGACGCTGGCCCAGCCGGCGACGACGTAGTTGCGCGCAGGGTCGATGGGTTCGCCCGTGCGCAAGAGCGTCATGTTGGTGATGCGTTCGCCCTGGGGCTTGGTCACGTCGATGCGGTAGCCGATACCGCCGGTGCGCACCATGTCCCCGCCCTGCTGGTAATAGGGATCGGGGTTGAACAGGTTGTCGGCCACGTCTTCCAGCACGACATGCAGGAATTCGCCCGTCATTTCGGTCCGGTAGGCCTCGCCGTAGGTCATCGAGGTCACGCCCCAGATGTCCTCGCGCGTGATGTCCTGACCCGACAGGACAGACGGACCCCAGCGCACGCCGGGCGACAGCGCGATCTCGGCGTCGCGTTCGGACAGAAGCGCGTCGCAGATCAGGTCGTCCCAGGTGCCGTTGAAGTTGCCGCGGCGGTAAAGAAGGCTGTCGGTGCGGCCGATCACTTCGCTCAGGCGGTCGGCGAAGGGCGCGCGCTCGGCATCGATCAGCGCGGCCATGTCCGCATCGGGCATGATGATGTCCGAGAAGATCGGGATCAGCTTGTGGCGGATGCCCATCATCCGGCCGTCGCGCACGTCAAGATCGACGCGGCTCACGAATTTGCCGTTGGACCCGGAGGCGATGATGAAGGTCTGGCCCACCTGCACCGGTTCGGGCAGCGCGTCATGGGTGTGGCCCGACAGGATCACGTCGATGCCCGGCACGCGGCCCGCCATCTTCTTGTCGACGTCGAAACCGTTATGCGACAGCACGACGACGAGTTCCGCGCCCTGCGCACGCACCTCGTCAACCATCGCGGCCATGTTCTCTTCGCGGATGCCGAAGGAGTATTCGGGGAACATCCAGCGCGGGTTGGCGATGGGCATGTAGGGAAAGGCCTGGCCGATCACGGCGATCTTGACGCCGCCGCGTTCAAAGAATTCGTAGGGCTTGAACAGCTCGGTCGGTTCGTCCCATTCGGCGTCGAAGATGTTCTGGCCCAGCGCCGCGAAGGGCAGGCCTTCGACCAGTTCGGCCACGCGGTCCGACCCCAGCGTGAATTCCCAGTGGAAGGTCATCGCGTCGGGCTTGAGCGCGTTCATCACGTTGACCATGTCCTGGCCCTGCGTCTCGTAGCAGGTGAGCGAGCCATGCCAGGTGTCGCCGCCGTCGAGCAGGAGCGCGTCGGGCCGGTCGGCGCGTATCGCGTTCACCACGGTGGCGACGCGGTCCATCCCGCCCACCCGGCCATAGCTGCGTGCCAGCGCGTCGAAATCGCCCGAGGACAGCGCGTAATGGCTGGGGCTGCCATCGGCGATGCCGTAGAGGCGGCGGAAATCGGCACCCGTGATATGCGGCACGGCGCCCCGGTTGTCGCCGACGCCAAGATTGACCGAAGGTTCGCGGAAAAAGATCGGCTTCAGCTGCGCGTGAATGTCGGTGACATGGATCAGCGACACGTTGCCGAACGTGTCGAACGACAACAGGTCATCCTGGGTCAGGGCCTGCTGCGCGGCGAGCCGCGCCCAGTTGCCGAAGCCCGAAGCGCCATAGAGCGCCGATGCGGCCATGGAGACCTGAAGGAAGTCGCGGCGTGAGATCATCTGTTCTGCATCCCGGTCAAATGCTAGACATTCGCATGTTTGAATAATTGAGGTAGAGAAAGACCCGCGCCGAGGAGAGCGGCGCGGGTCCGGGGCGGCTCAGTTGCGGACCGAAGGTCCTTCGACCGACAGACCGTTGCCGCGGCTTGCAACATAGAGTTCCAGCGCCACGAATTCCGGGCTGCCGACGCTGAAGGTTTCACCGCGCGTGTCGCGGATGCAGCCGCGGAAGCGGTCATGCACGGCGTTCAGGCGCGTGTTCTTCAGACGGTAGACCGGGAAGCCGTTGATGTGGCCCTGGCTGAGGTGGTCGGCCCGGATGAGGTTGTCGTAATTGTCCTCGTGACAATTCGCGCAGCTCAGTTCCAGCTGGCCGAAGCGGGTGTAGTAGAGCTCCTTGCCCTGTTCCCAGGTGGCCTGAACGGGGCCGTCGATCGCGACGTTGACCGGCATGCCGCGCGACTGCATCGAGATCAGGGCCTCCATCGCCACCATTTCGGGGGCGGAGTATTTCCATTCCTCGGCACCCATATTGGTGGTGCGGCAGTCGTTGATCTGCATGCTCAGCGTGCGCACTTCGCCCGCCTTGTCGTTCCACTTCGGATAGACGGCGCGCACGCCCTGCATGCTTTCGGGGCCTTCGTGGCAGGACGCACAGGCCTTGCCCGCGGCCCCCTCGACGGTGTTCCAGGTGTCGAGGGCGACATCGACCGCGGGCATGCCCGGGTTTTCGAAGTCATCCATCTGAAGCGCCTGGGTTTCCTTCGTGCGGAAGGTCCAGCCCGACCGGATGGTCGTCATGTTTTCCATGTGCGCGGGCGCGGGCGCCTCGGTGATCATCTCGATCTCGCCGTTGACGATCAGCTTCGCGTTCTCATCCGCCGCCACCGGCAGGGCGACCAGCGCCGCGATTGCCGCGGCCACCAGTCCTGTTGTCTTGCTCGCTCGGGTCATGCCTTGCTCCTCCCTGTTGCGCGGCATGTCAGGCGATTGCGACCGACTGGGCGTCTTCGTAGACCGATCCGTCGTCATCGTACCAGGTGAACTTGAATTCGCCCGCTTCCGGAACGGTCGCGATGAATTCGAAGTAGGGGTTGGTCGAGATCGCCGGCTCGAGGGTCACGTCGATGACGTTCTGGCCGTTGAAGTCGCAGGTGAAGCGGTTGATGATCGACCGGGGAATGACGTTGCCGCTGCTGTCCTTGCGCTGGCCGCTTTCCATCGTGTGGCTGATCAGCGTCTTGATGGTGACCGCTTCGCCGGCTGCGGCGGATTTCGGGACCTTGACGCGGGGTTTGACACCGGATGCCATATTGGTTGTCCTTTCGTTATCCTGAAATTGCCCGGATCAGCCGCCGCAGCCGCCGATGGTGACCTTCACGTTCGCCGTTGCGCGGGCGAAGCTGCCGTCGGCCATCTTGGCCACCGCGACAAGGTCCTGCGTCCGCATCAGGCGGATACGGGTCGCGGCCATCTGTTCCGCGGCAAGCGGGCCGAAGTTGAAGGTGGCGACCGGCGGCACCGGGTTGCCTGTGGCGAGAACCATGATCGACACCGCGCCGGGGGCGGCGACCTCGATCGGCACGGTGTTGCCGTTCTCTGCGATCTCGGGCGCTGTGATCGTCACGCCGGTCTCGGCCATCGGCGCACCGCCGGTGAAGGCCGCGATCAGTTCGTCAGACGTCGCCGCGTGGGCACCGGCAGGCAGAACCGTCAGAGCGGCTGCGCCGAGACCCAGAGCGAGCACTTCGCGACGGGAAAAGGTCATGTCAGTCTCCTTAGTTTCGGGGAAAGGGGCCGCAGCCCGGTTCATTCGTCCTTGAGCGTCATGAGAAATGCCACGACGTCTTCCACTTCCTGCGCAGTCAGCAACGGCGGCAGCTCGGGGGTTTCCGCAGCTTTGCCGGTGAAGGCATTGCCCGGACGGATATAGCCCGAAGTTTTGTAAAACGCCGGCATGACCGTGCCGTCGAACGTCATCTTCGCATTGGCGATCAGTCCGCGCAACTCGGCTTGCGACCAGCGGCTTCCGGTCCCGTCGAGCGTCGGGCCCACTTCGCCGTGGAAGGGCACATCGGCCAGTGCCGTCACCGCGTGACAGGCCACGCAGTTGCCCTTGCCCCGGTTCGCCAGAACCGCCGCGCCGTTCGCCGCATCGCCGGCCACGCCGGTGAGCGATGTCTCGACCGCGCCGTAATCGTCGTAGACGACATCCTTGGGCGCGATTTCTCCTCCGGTCGCCGCGCCGGCCACAAGGACCGACAAGGCAGCCATTCCAAGCGTTAGTCTCATGAAGCCTCCCTTACGCTTTTGCATACCGTAGCGCACAATTTCCAATTCACACAACAACAAATTCACAGGTGTGAATGGATGTCGCGGTCAACAGGCGGCCCTCAGTCGGTGCTGCCGTTGGCCCGTTCCTGAATGCGGCGGGCGTGGTAGCGCTGGAAATCCTCATCGCCGTCAAGCGCGTAGCGCTTTTCCTGCACCCAGGTGAACATGTCGAGCGTGGCGCCGGCCCCGAAGGCCCCCGGCATCACCGCGACCGCCGCTTCCGCGGCGTTCCGGCCATCCTCGACCGATTCGGGCAGGAAGAGAATCGTCGGCGTGAACAGCACGTTCCATTTCCGCGCGATCTGCTTTTCGGTCAGCGTCTCGCCGTCGAAATCGGTCACCTCCAGATCGCCGTGCAGGTTCAGCTGAACCACGAAATAGTTCTCTTCGATGAAGGACGCGATCTCGGGGCGGGGAAAGACCTCGGCGTGCATCTTGGTGCAGTAGATGCAGCCGCGCTGCTCGAAGAACAGGACCAGCCGCTTGCCTTCGGCATTCGCCTCGGCAAGGTCTTCGTTCAGGTCCTTGAACGTGTCGCGCATCCACGACGTCTTGTGCAGGCCGTCATCGCCCAGTTCGGCGGCGGCCAGAGGCAGCGCCAGGACAAGCGCGGCAAGGGTTGCGAAAAGTCGGGTCATGGCGGGTCTCCTCCCTAGCCGAAGGTGGTGAAGATCGGGAACGTCTCGATCATCCACTGCGCGATGTAGTTTACCGAATCGGTGGCGATCAGGACACCGAAGAGGATGAGCAACATCCCCATCGCCTTTTCCACAAGGCCCATGTGGCGGCGGAAACGCGCCATGAACCGCATGAAGGGCCCGATGAAGAACGCCGCCAGCACGAAAGGCAGCGTCATGCCCGCGCCATAGGTGAACAGAAGCGTCGCGCCGCGCAGCGCGGTGTCGGCGCCCGCGGCGGTGAAGAGAATCGCCGCCAGCACCGGGCCGACGCAGGGCGTCCAGCCGAAGGCGAAAGCCAGCCCGATGACATAGGCGCCTGCAAGGCTCACATCCGCGACCTGCCCGGTGTCGGCGCGCAGCTGGCGATAAAGAATGCCGATACGGATCACGCCCAGGAAATGCAGACCCATCGCGATGATGATGGCCGCCGCGACCCAGCGCAGGACGTCGAACCAGTCGCGTACCAGCTGCCCGAAAAGCGTGGCGGACGCGCCAAGGCCCACGAAGACGGTGATGACACCGGCCGCGAAGAACAGTGCCGCGATCACCGCGCGGCGGCGCACCGCGGCGTCGATCCGCGCATCGGCCGAGATCTGGTTCATCCCCACCCCGGCGAGGTAGGAGAGGTAGAACGGCACCATCGGCAGGATGCAAGGTGACAAAAAACTGAGCAAACCTGCCAGAATCGCACCCAGATAGCTTACATCCAGCATCAGATCGCCTCGGATTTCTTGAAAAGGTCGGATAATCAAATTATGATTATTGAATATCGCCCGTCAATCGGAGGCGAAGTGCTTCTGCTGCGACCGTTTATTCTTGCGCTCTGCCTGATCGCACTGCCGCTGGCGGCGCGGGCCGAACCCGTGCTGCTGTTGGCCGAGAAGGAAGGCTGCTACTGGTGCATACGATGGCATGAAGAGGTCGGGCCGATCTATCCCAAGACCGACGAAGGCCGCGCCGTGCCGCTTCTGCGCCATGATCTGGCGACGCCGCTGCCCGACGGGATCGAACTGACATCGCGCGTGCGCTTCACGCCCACCTTCATCCTGCTGAAAGAGGGGCGCGAAGTGGCGCGCATGGAAGGCTATCCGGGGGACATGTTCTTCTGGCCACTTCTCAAAGACATGCTGACCGGGGCTGGTGTAACAACCGGAACGGGTGGATAAACCGACACAGGCCCCCTATCTGATGCCTGACGCCGAAACGAGCGGACCGAAGAACAAAGATGCTGGACCATAATTCAAGATTGCCGGTCTTTGACGGGAACACATGCCCCGAAGACATGGACCGGATGATGGACAACGCGCAGCGCGCGTCCAACTTCCTCAAGGCGATCAGCCATGAGGGGCGGCTGATGATCCTGTGCCACCTCGCCTCGGGCGAGAAGTCGGTGACGGAACTGGAAGACCTGCTGTCCGCGCGGCAGGCTGCGGTGTCGCAGCAGCTCTCGCGGCTGCGGCTCGAGGGACTGGTCACGCCGCGCCGCGACGGCAAGACGATCTACTATCGCTTGACAGACGACCGCCCGCGGCAAATCATTGAAGTCGTCTACGACCTGTTCTGCAGGTCAGAGGACTGAGCCGGGCGCCTCGCCACCGCCCGGTGGGGAGGACAACATGCTGGACGTCATCGGAGAGGCCAACGCAGCCGCGTTGGTAGGCCTGCTGGGCGGTATTCTGCTGGGCCTTGCGGCGCGGATGGGCCGGTTCTGCACCTTGGGCGCGATCGAAGACGCGCTTTATTCCTCGGATGACCGGCGGCTGCGGATGTGGGCGGTCGCGATCGGGGTTGCGATCATCTGCGCACAGGCCGCGATCGGGGCCGGGCTGCTCGACCCGCGGGCAAGTCCCTATCTCGACATCCAGTGGAACCCGCTGGGCACAGTGATCGGCGGGCTGATGTTCGGCTATGGCATGGCGCTGGCGGGCAATTGCGGCTTCGGCGCGCTGTCGCGGCTGGGCGGCGGCGACCTGCGGTCTTTCGTGATCGTGCTCATCATGGGCCTTTCGGCCTATGTGGCGCTGTCGGGGCCGCTGGCGCAACTGCGCGTGACGCTGTTTCCCAACGTGCCCGACAGCCCGGTGCTGCAGGGTGCACTCGGCCCGCTGCAATCGGTCTTCGCCGGAAATGCTTGGATCGTGGCCATGGGCCTCGGGCTCGTGCCCATCGCCATCGCCCTGTCGAGCGTGCGGATGCGCAAATCGCCCGGCCATATCGTCTGGGGTGCGGTGGTGGGCCTGGCCGTCGCGTCGGGCTGGGTCGGCACGCAATGGATCACGGATCATGGCTTTGCCGCCGAACCGGTCCAGACGCATACCTTCGCGC
>CAZNMV010000020.1:14024-18705 GCA_964573835.1 uncultured Aestuariivita sp.
TGGATCACGGATCATGGCTTTGCCGCCGAACCGGTCCAGACGCATACCTTCGCGCAGCCCTTGGGCGACACGATGTTCTATCTGATGACCGCCTCGGGCACGGCGCTGTCGTTCAGCGTCGGGTCGGTCGTGGGGGTCGTGCTGGGCGCGCTGCTGGGGTCGCTGCGCGCGGGCGGCTTCCGCTGGGAAGCCTGCGAGGACCCGCGCGAGTTGCGCCGCCAGATGCTGGGCGCGGCGCTGATGGGGCCGGGCGCGGTGCTCGCCGTGGGCTGCAGCGTGGGTCAGGGGTTGGCAGCGTTTTCGATGCTGGCCTGGTCGGCGCCGATCGCCTGCCTTGCGATCTTCGCGGGCGCGGCCTTGGGCCTGCGCCAGCTGATCATGGGCTTCGCTCCGGCGGAATAGGGCCAGGGGCGACAAGGAGAATATGATGCAAGAAGCTGCGGATTTCCGCGCAGAGGCGCGCGCCCTCGGCGCGCTTCTCGCCGACCTGCCCGCGGGCGGGTTTTCACGCCCGACCCGCTTCAAGGGCTGGAGCATCGACGACATCCTCGGCCATCTGCACATCTTCGATGTCGCCGCCTGTGCCGCGCTGCAGGGCGACGCCGCTTTCGACGCCTTCGCGGCACCGCTGGTCCGGCAATGGCATAGTGGCGTGTCGATCCTCGACAGCCAGCGCGGCTGGATCGGCGATCTCGGCGGGCCCGCCCTGCGCGATGCCTGGGCCGCGGGGGCGGAGCGGCTGGCGGACGCCTTTGCCGCAGCCGACCCCAAGGCAAGGCTGAAATGGGTGGGGCCGGGCATGTCGGCGCGGTCGTCGGTCACCGCGCGGCAGATGGAGACCTGGGCCCATGGTCAGGCGATCTTCGATCTGCTGGGCGTGACGCGGGCCGAGACCGACCGGCTGCGCAACATCGCGCATCTGGGCGTCGTGACCATTCCCTTCGCCTTCGCCAACCGGGGTGAACCAGTGCCCGACCCCCTGCCCCATGTGCGGCTGGTGGCACCGTCGGGCGCGGTCTGGACATGGAACGACGCTGGCAGCCCCGACCGGATCGAAGGCAGCGCGCTGGCCTTCTGCCAGACCGCCGCGCAGACCCGCGCCGCCGCCGATACCGATCTGGTCGCGACCGGCCCGTGGGCGACCCGCTGGATGGAGATCGCCCAGTGTTTCGCCGGGCCACCCAACGACCCGCCCGCCCCCGGCACACGGAAACCGGGGTGAGGCGACATTCGGCTGGCCCTTGCCGGACGGCGCGATAAGGTGGGCCCATGCTGCGCAAGGCCCCATCCCCATGACTGCGCCCGAACCCGTCCTGATCGTGGGCGCGGGCCCCGTGGGTCTGACGCTGGCCTGGCGGCTGAGCGAGGCCGGGCTGCCCGTGCAGGTCTTCGAGGCCGAGGCGGACATCCCCGGCCAACTGCGCGCCTCGACCTTCCATCCCCCGACGCTCGATCTCTTCCAGCCCTCGGGGATCACGGATGCGCTTCTGGCGAAGGGCCGGGTGACGCCCACCTGGCAGATCCGCCTGCACCCCACGGGCGAACGGGCCGAGTTCGATCTTGCCGTGCTGGCGGGCGACACCGGCCATCCCTATCGCCTGCAATGCCCGCAGGCCGAGCTGTCGCGCGCCCTGCTGGCGCGTCTGCCCGAGGGTGTTGTGCAGTTTTCCACCCACGTTCTGGCGGTCGATCAGGACGGGGACGGCGTATCGCTGCGCACCGCCGATGGCGATGTGCGGGGCAGCTGGCTGATCGGCTGCGACGGGGCGCGGTCGGTCGTGCGCACCGCCATGGGCGCGGCATGGGAAGGTGCGGCCTATCCGGAAAACACCATCCTCGTCACCACGCGCTTTGCCTTCGACGATCATCTCAAGGGCCTGTCGGGCGTCAACTACATCTGGCTGGATGACGGCACCTTCTCGCTGCTGCGGCTGCCGGATCTCTGGCGCGTCTCGCTCCACCCGCCTGACGGGATGACGGCGGAAGAGGCGCTCGACGATGACCGCATCCGCGCGCAGTTGGGCCGGATCGTGCCCGCGGCGCGCGCGCTACAGATCGTGGAAAAGCGCATCTACCGCATTCACCGGCGCGTCGCGTCGACCTACCGGCGGGGGCGGATGATCCTTGCGGGCGACGCCGCGCATCTCAACAGCCCCAAGGGGGGCATGGGCATGAACGGCGGCATTCACGACGCCTGGGCGCTGGGCGATATCCTTGTCGATCTGGCCGGGGGGGCGGACCCGGACCGCATCGACGAATACGACCGCCGCCGCCGCCCCATCGCGCGCGACGACATCGTCGGTCAGGCCGACCGCAACCGCGCCCGCATGAACACCGGCGACCCTGTCCAGCGCCGCGCGCATCTGGCCGACCTGCAGGCCATCGCCGCGGATCCGGCCCGCGCGCGCGACTTCCTCCTGACCTCGTCGATGATCGCGGGGCTGCGCCGCGCCGAGACGCTTTGAACAAGGACCGACCATGACCTTCGCCCTTCCCATCATCCCGCCCGACCGCATCACCGGACTGGTCCGCGGCGGCCCAAGCGCGGGCGGCGGGATCGAACTGCCGGTCTTCTATCCGGCGACGGGCGCGCAGGTCTCCACGCTCGTCGAGGATGACGCGCGCGCGGTCGATGCCGCCGTAGAATCCGCCCGCGCGGCCTTCGACAGGGGGCCTTGGCCGCATCTGGGCGTGCCGCAGCGGATCGAGGTGCTCGAGGCCTGCCGAGAGACGATCCTGACCCATGCCGAAGAGCTGGCGCGGCTGGAATGCGCGGCGACTGGCCTCATCTTGCGCGAATTGCGTGACCGCCACATCAAGCGCGCCGCCTACAACTTCCGCTTCTTCGCCGAATTCATCAGCCAGTCGGCGGGTCAGAGCTTTGACCAGACACCGGGCTACATGACCACGGTCAGCCGGGTGCCGGTGGGCGTCGCGGCGCTGATCGCGCCGTGGAATGCGCCGGTGGCGCTGGCCACGATGAAGATCGCCGCGGCGCTGGCCTTCGGCAATACCTGCGTGCTGAAGCCATCGGAACAGACGCCGCTGGCGCTGGCACGGCTGGTGGCGCTGTTGCAGGAGGTGCTTCCGGAAGGCGTGCTGAACCTTGTCAACGGGCGCGGGCCGGTCACCGGGGCGGCGCTTGTCGCGCATGAGGGCGTGGACCGGGTGAGCTTCACCGGCGGGACCGAGACAGGGCGCACCATCATGTCGGCGGCGGGGCGCAACCTCGTGCCCTGCACGCTGGAATTGGGCGGAAAGTCCGCCAACATGATCTTCGCCTCCGCCGATCTTGACCGCGCGGTCGACGGCGCGCTGCTGGGCATCTTTTCCAACAACGGCCAGCAATGCCTTGCCGGGTCGCGGGTTCTGGTGGAACGCAGCGTCTTCGACGAGGTTCTGGGACGCTTCACCGAACGCGCGGGCCGTCTGCGCGTGGGCGACCCGCTGGCGGCGGAGACCGAGCTCGGGCCGCTGGCCAGTGCGGCGCACCGCGACCGCGTCCTGTCCTATGTCGGCATCACGCAGGCCGATGGCGGGCGCGTCGTGACCGGCGGCACTCGGCGCGATGATCTGGGCGCGGGCTATTTCATCGCGCCCACCGCCGTCACCGTGCCCACGAACGCCGCCCGCGTCGCGCAGGAGGAAATCTTCGGCCCCTTCGCCACCTTCCTGCCTTTCGACAGCACCGATGAGGCCATCGCGATGGCCAACGACACCGAATTCGGGCTGGTGAGCTACGTCTGGTCCGATCACCTGCCCACCGTGATGCGGGTGAGCGGGGCGATGCGATCGGGCGTCGTCTGGGTCAACACGCCGATGATGCGCGAATTGCGCGCGCCCTTCGGCGGTTTCAAGACATCGGGCGTCGGCCGCGAAGGCGGGGCTTCCTGCGAGGCCTTCTATACCGAGGAACGCACCGTCACGATCCCCACCACCCCGCCGCCCCTGCGCAGGCTGGGGCTGGAGGACAGGGCGTGACAGACTACGGCGCGGCGGGCCTTCTGGGCGTGCTGGTGCCGCAGGCCAACACGACCGTGGAACCCGAGTTCTGGGCGTTGCTGCCGCCGGGCTGGTCGATGCTGGCGGCGCGGCTGACGTCCGGCGCAGGCACTATCGCCGAACGGCTGGTGGACTACACCGACCGGATCGACGCGACGGCGGCGCAATTCGCCAATGCGCCGGTCACCGCGCTGGCCTTCGCCTGCACCGGTGCGTCCTACCTTGCGGGCGCGGCGGAAGAGGACGCGGTGGTCGCGCGGGTCAGCGCGGTGGCAACAAACGTAGTCGCAAGTCGCGCTAGATAAACGGCACCAGCGGCACGCCACCACATGCGGTGAGCAATGTTAGTGTGATCAGAGCAAGGGTGATGCGCATCGTGTGTCTCCTACTATGTGTTCAGAGAACACGAAGTTTGGCCACGAGGAAACCCGTGGCCAAAATTTTTCAGTGATCAGCGCATGACGTGAACGGCGCATTGCGCATGACGCACGACCCGCGCTGCGGTCGAGCCGATGAGGTAATCGCCCAGACCCGGATGGTGCGATGCCATCACGATCAGATCGACGCCGTGTTCTTCGGCCCAGTCGAGGATGGTGCGGCCAGCGTGGCCATCGACAACCCACACTTCGGCATTGGGGATGTCCGCTGCTTTTTCCTGTAGATCATTACGGATGGCTTC
>CAZNMV010000021.1:0-18109 GCA_964573835.1 uncultured Aestuariivita sp.
CATCGAAGCGCGTCATGCGGCGTATCCCTTCATGCGCACGCCGTCCGCCCGCAGGATCGCGCGCGCGGCATTCGCCCCGGGCGCACCCATCACGCCGCCGCCCGGATGGGCGGAGGAGCCGCAGAGAAAAAGCCCCTTGATGGGCGAATCGTATTGCGACCAGCCCGGAACGGGGCGGTTGAAGAACAGCTGGTCGAAGGTCAGCTCGCCCTGGAAGATGTTGCCTTCGGTCAGACCGACCTCGGATTCGATCTCGGCGGGCGACCGGATTTCCATATGCACGATGCGCTCGCGGATATCGGGGCAGGCGACCGACATCTGGTCGAGCACGCGGTCCGCCAGTGCCTTGCGCGCCGCCTCGTCCCAGTTCGCCGCGCTGCGGGTGTTGCCCTGCGCCAGATCATAGGGCGCATATTGCACGAAGACGGTCATCATGTGCGACCCCGTGGGCGCCATGGTCGGGTCGATCTGGCTGGGGATCAGCATGTCGATATAGGGCTTCGTCGACACATGCCCCGCCTTCCAGTCGTCATAGGCGCGTTCCAGCTCGGCCAGGCTTGCCGATGCGTGCAGGTCGCCCCGCAGGAAGCTGGCATGGTCGGGGGCGGCCGGGAAGGACGGCATCCGGTCCAGCGCGATGTTCAGCTTGGCCGAAGACCCGCGGATCTTGAACCGTTCGACCGCGCGGCGGAATTCGGGCGGCAGGTCGGACGCTTCGGTATGTGTCAGGAAGGTGCGCTTCACATCCATGTTGGACGCCACGACCGGCGCCTCGAAGACCTTGCCGTCCTCGAGCGCGACACCGGTGACGCGGCCGTCCTTCGTGAGGAATCTCTCGACGCCTGCGCCCTTTACGATCGTCCCGCCATGCGCCTCGAAATCCGCGCCGATCGCGGCGGAAATCGCGCCCATGCCGCCACGGGCAAAGCCCCAGGCGCCGATGCCGCCGTCGATGTCGCCCATGTAGTGATGCAAAAGCACATAAGCCGTGCCCGGAGAATAGACGCCGAGCCCGGTGCCGATGATCCCCGCTCCCGCCATATGCGCCTTGATCAGGTCGCTCTCGAAATGCTCGTCCAGGAAATCGCCGATGGACATGGTCCAGAAGCGCAGCGTCTCGCCCAGTTCACGCGGGCCGAGGCCATGCGCCTTCTTCACGAGATAGGCCATCTCGCCCAGATCGCGGGGCCGGAGCGAGGCCGGATCGGGCGCATCGCGCAGCAGGAACGGCCGGATGAACCGGCACTGCCGCATGACCGCCTGTGCATAGCGCTGATAGGCGTCGGCATCGCGGCGCGAATGGCGCGCCATCTCGCGGTGGAGCGCGTTGTGATCCGAATAATAGGCGAAATAGTCGCCGTCGCGGGTGAAGGTGGCCCCGCCTTCATAGGGGATCACCTGCAGCCCGTATTTCGGCAGCTCGAGATCGCGCACGATCTCGCGCCGCAGAAGCGAGCAGACATAGGAACAGTTGGAATAAGTCCAGCCGGGATGCAGTGACCGGCTGACCGCCGCCCCGCCGATCCAGTCGTTCTTCTCGACGACCAGGACCTTGCGACCCGCCCGGGCCAGGTACGCCGCCGCCGTCAGGCCGTTATGCCCGGCCCCGGCGACGATCACGTCATATTTGGATGTCAGCGACACGGTTGAACGGTCTCCTTGGATTAAAAATTAACCCGATTCCGCCGCTGAGTAAAGTTTATTTGAGCGCTCACTCAAACTATTTTCCGTGACGTGCAGCCCGTCCTGTGGCATGTCTCGCGCAAGATCAGGAAAGGAGTCCGCATATCTTGGCCGAGGCCGCTCAGACCCGCCCCAGAAAGGAACGCAAGCAAAATGCCGAACGGCGCCGCCGTCAGTTGCTGGACGCCGCGCGCGCCTCGATCCTGAAGCACGGGCTGGCCAAGACCACGCTTGCCACGGTGTCGGATGCGGCAGGTCTGTCGCAGGGGGTGGCGGTCTTCTATTTCCGGTCGAAAGCCGGGCTGCTGACCGAAACTCTGCGCGATCTCTATCAAGGATATCATGATCACTGGACCGCGGCGCTTGCCGCGGCGGGGGATCATCCGGCGGACCAGTTGCGCGCCCTGCTGCGCGCGGATTTCGACGAGGAAGCCTGCGGTGTCGAGGTCCTGCCGCTGTGGTTCGCCTTCTGGGGCGAATTGCATTTCCAGTCGACCTATGACGCCGTGGCCGAGGATTTCGACAACCGCCGACGCCAGGTGATCGAGGATATCTGCCGCCGTCTTCTGCCCGACGCCCCCGAAGGCGAGGGGGAGCGTGTGGCCGAATGGCTCGACACGCTGTCGGACGGGTACTGGCAGCGGCTGCACCTTGCCCCGGCCTCGTTCGACCGCGACGCGGCCTATCGCACTGCGCTCGATTGGGCAGAACGGGTGATTTCGGGCGTCGCCGGTCAGCCGCTCAGAGGTTGAAGCGGTCGAGCAGCCGCTGGCGCAGGATCTCGAACTCGACGGCTGCGCCGCGCGCGAAGGCGAAGGGCAGGGGCCTGACCGGGGTGACGGGACAGGACAGATCGCCCGCCGCCCGGCCCAGCGACCAGTGCGCCATCTCGCGCCCCATCGCCGTCGCCATCGCGATGCCGCGCCCGTTATAGCCCAGCCCGGCCATGAGGCCCGGGGCCAGTTCATGCAGATGCGGCATGTGGTCGGGTGTCACCGCCACCAGCCCGCCCCAGGCATGGTCCCACCTTGTGCCGCGCAGCTGCGGAAACAGCCGTTCCGACACGGCGCGCAGGCGCGCCTGCTGGGCCAGAGTCGGCCCTTCGCGGAAACTGCCGCGCCCGCCCATGATGAACCGCCCCGCGGCGTCCTTGCGGAAATAGAGCAAAAGCCGCCGGGCGTCGGAAACATGCGCGCCCGCGGGCAGGATCGACGCCGCCACGTTCGGGGACAGGGGCGCAGTGGCCACCTGCACCGAACAGACCGGCACGACTGACCGTGACAGGTCGCGGTGCAGCGGACCGGAATAGGCATTGGTGGCCAGCAGGACCTTGTCGGCGGTGAGCGCCCCGTGCGCGGTATCCACCCGCCACAGGCCCCCCCGCCGCGACAGCCCCGTGGCCGGGGTGTCGCCATGGATCGCCGCGCCCGCCTGCACCGCCGCCCGGGCAAGGCCGAGGGCATAGTTCAGGGGATGCAGCGTGCCGCCGCGCCGGTCGATCACGCCGCCCACATAGTCGTCGGTGCCGGTGGCGCGCGCCATCGCGTCGCGGTCGAGCGGATCGACGCCGCCGCCTTCCCCCTCCCACTCGCGCGCCAGCGCGTGCAGGTCGTGGGCCTGTGCTGGCGTCACGCCGGCGCGCAGCCAGCCGTTGCGCACCGCGTCGCAGGCGATGGCGTGCCGGTCGATCAGGTCGAAGACAAGGTCCGCCGCACCCCCCGACATCGCGATCAGCCGCGCCGCGATCCCGTCGCCGAAGCGGGCGCGCAAGGCCGCCGGGCCGTCCTTCAGCCCGGGATTGACCTGCCCGCCATTGCGCCCCGACGCCCCCCAGCCGGGCTGGTGCGTGTCGATCACAACGACGCGCGCGCCGCCTTCCGCCAGATGCAGCGCCGCCGAAAGCCCGGTGAAGCCCGCGCCGATGATGGCCACATCGGCGCGCAGATCGCCCGCAAGGGGGGCGAAGCGCGACACCGGCGCAGCGGTCGCCGTCCAGAGGCTGTCGGACAGGGACGCGCGTTCGCCTTCGATCATGCGCGCGCGTTCACTTCAGGATCTTCGCCATGCTTTTCGCGGTATGATGCCCGGTCAGGTAGGCCCCGTTCACGAGCGCGGGCACCGATGTGCTGGTCGCCTCGCCCGCGAAGAAGAGCCTGTCAGCCAGCGGCTGGGCGAGGTTCTCGCGCGCGTCGGTGCTGCCGGGACGCACCGCGCCATAGGCACCATGCGTCAGCGGATTGAGCGCCCAGTCGGTCGCGAAACCCCGGACGAAGTGCTTGCGCGCGTCGCTGCCGACCAGCCGCACGAGCTGTTCGAGCGCGTAGTCCACCGTCGCGGCCTGCCCGGCGCGGGCCAGCTCCCACCCGAAGCGTCCGCCGATATTGCCGAAGACATAATCATGTCCGGTGGGCCAGGCGATGAAGAAGCAGGCCTCGCCGGGTTTGTCCTCGGGCACACGGTAGGTGACCCAGTTGTTTTCGCCCAGACCCAGCCGCGCGCCGTCGAACAGAAGCGGCACCTTGGTCAGCAGCCCCATCGGGATGTCGGCGGCCGCCTGCTGCTTCCACGCGGGCAGTTCGGGGATGAAGCGGATGCCGCCCGCGTTCAGCACCCCGGTCGAGACGGTGACAAGGCAGGCGCGCGCCCGGATCGTGCCGCGCGTCGTCTCGACCTCGACCCCCTTGCCGGACCAGTTCACGGTCTGCACGGGGGTGTCCAGCACGATCGGCAGGCCTTCGGCCAGCGTCGCCACCACGGCACCCAGCCCTTCGCGCACGAAAAAGCTTGGCTGGTCGGAGGCGCTGTCCCAGTAGTCGGCGGTCGAGATCTGGTCCAAATCGACGCCGTAATCCATCGCGCCCATCCAGGATTGCACGGTGGCCGACCAGGGCACCTTCGGAGCGACGGTCGATGCCGCCACATCTTCGCCCGATCGCCCGGCGCGGGCCATCGCACGTTCCATCGCCGCCCAGGCGCGCCAATAGGCCTCTTCATCGGCTGCGCTGGCCCTTTTGCCGTCGAGATCGAAGAGATCCGTTCCGGCGTCGCTGTGATCGACCAGGGTGAAGCCGCCTTCGCGCGCCATGCGGGCGAAGGGGTTCGCGGTCGCCCCCGAAATCCACGAGGCACCATGATCGACAGGCTGGCCGAAGGTGGTGCTTTCCGTCCAGCTGCGCCCGCCGAACCGGGGCGCGGCCTCGACCACCACGCAGGTCAGGCCCTGCTTGAGCAGCGTGCGCGCAGCCGACATGCCGGCCGCACCCGCTCCGATCACGACGACATCGGGATCGCTCGGCAGAGACTGCCCCAGAACCTGCCCCGCGCCCACCGCCGTCAGCCCGGCCAGAACCGTGCGGCGGCCGATCTCACCGCGCATGTCCCGTCACCCGCTGACTGCCCCATGCATCAGGCCGATCCTGTCGTACCGCCATCTCTCGTTACCTCTTGCTGTCGCACCTGGTCCCCGCTCAAGGCGGGGTGACCGAAAAAAAAACTGACTTTCGGCCACAGGCCGATAGCATTCCTGACATGGAGCAATTGGGTTGACACGATTCGCCCATGGTCCAATGATTGAATGATCATTCAATGAAAGCGGCGCTGTCCGGAAAGTCAAACATTCTCGAACCCGGGCTGCGAACAGATAACAGGAATGATCCGAACAGGGACACTGCGCCAACTGGCAATGTCCGGACAACAGGGAGACGACAGGAATATGGATGTTCTCGATCAACTGGGCGCGGTGCGCGAAGGCAAGCTGAGCCGCCGGAATTTCACCAAGGGCCTCTTGGCGGCGGGTGTTGCCATGACCACGATGCCGGTCGCGGCGCGCCGCGCAATGGCGAGTTCTGACGGCCAACCCACCTATTTCACCTGGGGCGGCTATGATATCCCCGAGCTCTTTGTGCCCTATCAGGCCAAGCATGGGGCGCTGCCGAACTTCGCGATCTTCGGCGGATCGGAAGAAGCACTGACCAAGATGCGCGGCGGCTTCGTCGTCGATGTCTCGCATCCCTGCAACCAGGCGATGCCGCGCTGGGTGGCGACGGGCCTGTTCCAGCCGGTTGACCCTTCGCGCCTGTCCAACTGGGGCGACGTGATGCCCGAGCTCGTTGCGCTCGACGGCAATGATGCCGGCGGCGGCAATATCTGGATGGCGCCCTTCGACTGGGGGCAGTCCTCGATCACCTACCGCACCGACCTTGTCGATCTCGGCGGCGGCGAGGAAAGCTGGGACATCCTGTGGGATCCCAAGTATGCCGGGCGGCTGGGCTCGCTGGCGGCCGGTGCCGACGCCTGGTGGGTCGGCGCCATCAAGGCGGGCGTGCCCTTCGATCAGCTCGACACCGAAGAGGCCTTCGAGAAGATCTCCGCCGTCATGCGCGAACAGCGCCCGCTGATCCGCACCTATACCGACGACACCACCACGCTGGAACAGGCGCTTGCCTCGGGCGAACTGGTGGCGGCGCTGACCTGGAACTCGTCCGCTGCCCTTCTGCGGTCGGAAGGCGTGCCGGTGGCCTTCGCCAAGCCGAAGGAAGGTGCGATGACCTGGGTGTGCGGCGTGATGATCCACAAGGAAGCGCCGAATCTGGACCTGGCTTATGACCTGATCGACTCGCTCCTCTCGGTCGAGACGGGCAAGTTCATGATCAATGATTACGGCTATGGCCATTCCAACACCCGGTCCTTCGACGACTTCGATGAAGAGATGCTGTCCGGTCTCGGCCTGTCGAAGAACCCCAAGGACATCCTGCAGGCGGGCCATTTCCAGATCCCGCAGTCGCAGGAATGGGAAAGCCGCATGAACGAGCTGTGGGAGCAGATCAAGGCGGGCTTCTGATCCGAGACCCCGGCGGACCCGCCCAAGCGGCGGGTCCGTCCCGTTTTGATTCCGGATGGATGGGCCTGCCTGATGACCGACACCTCGTTACGCTCTGATGCAACAGCGGACGTGATCGCGCCCCGACGACGCGGTGCACGGCTGACCGCGCTTCTGCACCGGCGCGAGTCGCTGCGCGGATATCTTTTCATGTCGCCGACATTGGCGATCATGGCGGTGGGCATCATTGCGCCCTTCATTCTTCTGCTGACGATGAGCACCTGGACGCGTCAGGGCTTTGACTTCGACACCACGCCGACCATCGCCAACTACCTGCGCGTCTGGAGCGAGCCGATCTTCGGCGCGCTCATGCAGCGGTCGTTCTGGATTTCGGGCGTCGCGACGGTTGTGACGGTCCTTCTTTGTTATCCGATGGCCTATTTCGTCGCGTTTCATGTCCACAAACATAAGATGTTGTGGCTGATCCTGATGACGCTGCCGTTCTGGACCAGCTACCTCCTGCGCGTCTTCGCCTGGAAGGTGATCCTCGGCTACGAGGGCGTGATCAATTCGGGGTTCCTCGCGCTGGGCTGGATCGAGGAGCCGCTCAAGTTTCTGGTCTATTCCCAGACCGCCGTCATCATCACGCTGGCCCATGCCTGGGCAGCCTTCGCGATCCTGCCGCTTTATGTGAGCCTCGAAAAGATCGACCGGTCGCTTCTGGAAGCGGCGACCGATCTGGGCGACGGGCCGGTCGCGCGATTCTTCCGCATCACGCTGCCGCTGTCGATGCCCGGAGTGATCGCGGCCAGTTTCCTGATCTTCATCCCGACGACGGGCGACTACATCACCCCCGCGCTGCTTGGCGGACCCGATGGGCTGATGATCGGCAACTTCATCCAGTTGCAGTTCGGACCCGTCAACAACTGGCCCATGGGGGCGACGCTGTCGATCGTGCTGATGGCCTGGATCGCGGCCATCGGGCTGGCGTTCCTCTATCTCACCCGCGTGGCGCAGAAGAGGCTCGCATGAGCGACCGCGGCACCTATATCGAGCGGCCGAACCGCCCGCTGCAGGTCTACGCGGCGCTCTTCCTGATCGTGCTTTACGTGCCGATCCTGTTCATCCCGCTCTTCAGTTTCAACGACTCGATCTATGTCAGCTTTCCGCTGACGGGGTTCACGACGAAGTGGTATTCCGAGCTTCTGACGCGCGAGCCGTTGTGGAACGCGCTTTGGAACAGCGTGAAGGTGGGCGCGATCGTGTCGGTGATCTGCACGATCCTCGGCGTTATCGCCGCCCGCGCGATCACGCGCTACCGGATGCCGGGCAAGTCGGCGCTTGTCACCTTCCTGATGATGCCGCTGGTCATTCCGGGGATCATCTTCGGGGTGGCGCTGCTGGTGCTCCTGTCGCGCGCGGGGGTTCCGCTGTCTCTTTATACCGTGGGGCTGGGCCATCTGATCGTCTGCCTGCCCTTCGCGGTGGCGACGCTTCTGCCGCGTTTCGAGGGGTTCGATCCCTCGATGGAAGTAGCCAGCGCCGATCTGGGCGAAAACGGCTGGTGGACCTTCTGGCGCGTGACCTTCCCGATGGTGTTCCCCGGGGTGGTGGCAAGCCTTCTGCTGACCTTCACCATCTCGTTCGACGAATTCATCATGGCCTTCTTCCTGACCGGAACGGACCCGACGCTGCCCATGTACATCTGGGGCCAGTTGCGCTTCCCGCAGCAGTTTCCGTCGGTTCTGGCGATGTCGTCGCTGATCCTTTTCGCGTCCTTCGTTCTGGTCTTCTTCGCCCAATGGATCGGGCGCATGGGCCTTGAGAAAAATCAGAAAGACCAAGACCCGTGACCAACTCAGACGCCTTCATCTCGATCCGCAACGTTCAGAAATTCTTCGGCACCTTCCAGGCCATCGAAAGCGTGTCGATGGATATCGGGCAGGGGGAATTCTTCTCGCTCCTGGGTGCTTCGGGCTGCGGCAAGACAACCCTGCTGCGCATGCTCGCGGGGTTCGAGGACACCAGCGCGGGTGAAATCTATATCGACGGGCAGCCGATGTCCGACGTGCCGCCGCACCAGCGCCCGGTCAACATGGTCTTCCAGTCCTACGCGATCTTCCCGCATCTCAACGTGCGCGACAACATCGCCTATGGCCTGCGCAAGCGGAAGCTGACACGCGACCAGCGCTACGAGATGGTCGACGAGATGCTCGATCTCATCAAGCTGCAGGGCTACGGCACGCGCAAGGCCAATGAACTCTCCGGTGGCCAGCGCCAGCGCATCGCGCTGGCCCGCGCGCTCATCTTGCGGCCGAAGGTGCTGCTTCTGGACGAACCGCTCGGCGCGCTCGACAAGCAGTTGCGCGAACAGATGCAGCTGGAACTGCGCGCGCTGCAGCGGCAGGTGGGCATCACCTTCGTCTTCGTGACCCACGATCAGGAAGAGGCGCTGACGCTGTCGGATCGCATCGCGGTGATGGCGGGGGGCAAGGTGCTGCAGGTCGACACACCGCAGGGACTTTATGAAGCCCCCGTCAGCCGCACGGTCGCGAGCTTCATCGGCAACATGAACTTCTTTCAGGGTCGCGTGCGGCGCAATGGTGCGGCCATGGGTGCGGTCGAGGCCGAGGGGCTGGGCACGATCCCGATGCCCATCCAGCGCCTGACACGACCCGACGGCGCGCCGGTGCAGGTGGCGCTGCGGCCCGAGAAATTCGCCCTGAGCGCGACGCGCCCCCAAGGCGACATACCGGCCGTTCCGGCGCGGCTCAGCACCGCCGCCTATCTCGGCGAACGCAGTCACTACTATGTCGCCATCGATGGCCGCAGCGCCCCCGTCGCGGTGTCCAGCCCGAACGTGAGCCGCACCGAGGGCCCAGTCCAGACAGGGACGGACCTCTGGCTCAGCTGGTCGCCGGATGCTGTCGTCATCCTCGACCCGGACTGAGATCTTTTCGCCCAATGGGGCAGACGGACGAAAGACATGAACGAACTGGTGAAGAAATCCGATGGCCCCACCGGGCGTCGGACGGCAACGAAGGCCGTACGGCGCCAGCAGCTGATCGAGGCGACGATCGACTCCATCGCGCGCCACGGCATCGGCGGCACCACCATGTCCACCGTCACCGAAGGGGCGGGGCTGTCATTGGGCCTTGTCAATTTTCACTTCAAGACCAAGCAGAACCTCTTCGAGGAGACGCTGCTCTACCTTGCCCGCGAACATCATGAACAATGGAAGAAGGCCCATCGCGCGGGCGGGCTGAGCGCGGCGGACATGCTCGAGGCGATCGTGGTGTCGCATTTCCATCCGCGCATCTGCACGCAGCGCAAGCTGTCGGTCTGGTTCGCCTTTTACGGGGAGGCCGGGCGGCGCGATGTCTACCGGTCGCTGATCGAGGATATCGACACCGAACGCTTCCGCACGACCATCGCTCTCATCGAGGCGATCCAAAGCGAAGGCGGCTATGGCGGCCCGGCAGCGCGGCAGGTCGCGCTGGGGCTGGAAAGCCTTTATGACGGGATGTGGCTGAACATCCTGCTTTACCCGGGCGACTACACGCGGACGGCGGGCAAGGACCATGTGATGGCCTATCTTGTCTCGCTCTACCCCCGGCATTTCGAAACACGCGCGCCCGACGCGCGCTGGATCTGACGAGGCGACATGACCCGCGACCCCCGCTACGACATCCTCTTCGAACCCGTCCGCATCGGCCCCGTCACGGCGCCGAACCGCTTCTACCAGGTGCCGCATTGCACCGGCATGGGCTGGCAGTTCCCGCGCACGCTGGCGGCGATGCGCAAGGTGAAGGCCGAAGGCGGCTGGGGCGTGATCTGCACGGAATATTGCTCGATCCACCCGTCCTCCGACGACATGGCGCATCCCTATGCCTCGCTCTGGGATGACAGCGATATCCGCGCGCACCGGTTGATGACGGATGCGGTGCATGAACACGGCGCGCTGGCCGGGGTCGAGCTGTGGTACGGTGGGGCGCGGTCGGGCAACCTGTTTTCCCGCATGCCTGCGCTGGACATGGAAAGTTATCCGAACCTTGTCGGCCATCCGGTCCAGACCCGCGCGATGGACCGCACCGACATCGCCGATCTGCGCCGCTGGCACCGAAACGCGGCGATCCGGGCGCGCGATGCGGGCTTTGACATCGTCTATGTCTATGCGACGCATGGCTATCTGGTGTCGAACTTCCTCAACCCGCGCATGAACCGGCGCGGCGACGAATATGGCGGCAGCCTTGAAAACCGCGTGCGCCTTGTCCGCGAACTGATCGAAGAGACGAAGGACGCCGTCGGCGACCGCTGCGCCGTCGCCGTGCGCTTCGCCGCTGACGAGGAAATCGGCGCGGACGGCCAGCCCATCACCGGCGAACGCCGCGACATGTTCGAAATGCTGGCCGATCTGCCCGATCTCTGGGACATCAACATCGCCGATTATTCCGTCGAGATGGGCGTGTCGCGCTTCATCAAGGAAGCCGCGCTCGAACCCTACATGGCCTGGGTCAAGTCGGTGACGACGAAGCCCGTGGTGACGGTGGGGCGCTTCACTTCGCCCGACACGATGGTGGGGCAGGTGCGGCGCGGCGTGACCGATTTCATCGGGGCCGCGCGGCCGTCCATCGCCGACCCGTACCTGCCCGCGAAGATCCGCGACGGGCGGCTCGAGGCGATCCGCGAATGCATCGGCTGCAACATCTGCTATGCCGGCGACACGCTGGGCGTGCCGATCCGCTGCACCCAAAACCCGACCATGGGCGAGGAATGGCGCCGCGGCTGGCACCCCGAGATCATCGCGAAAAAGGGCTCGGAGGCGCGGGTGCTGATCGTGGGCGCGGGGCCTGCGGGGCTCGAGGCCGCCCGCGCGCTGGGGGAACGCGGCTATGACGTGATGCTGGCGGAAGCGGGCCGTGATCTGGGCGGGCGCGTGACGCGCGAGGCGGCGCTGCCGGGCATGTCGGAATACATCCGCGTGCGCGACTACCGGGTCACGCAGCTTCTGCAGATGCCCAATGTGGAGATTTTCCGCGAAAGCCCGCTGTCGGCAGCCGACGTGCTCGAGGTGGGCGCCGATCATGTTGCCATCGCCACCGGCGCGCGCTGGCGGCGCGACCGCTTCGACGGCGAAGCCTTCCGCGACGTGGCGACGGGCGACGCGGCGGCGCGGCTCTTCACCCCCGACGACATCATGGAGGGCCGTCTTCCGGATGGCCCGACACTGATCTTCGACACCGACGGTTATTACATGGGCAGCGTCATCGCCGAACGGCTGCGCGCGGAAGGGACCCCCGTGACCTTCGTGACTGACAACGACGTTGTTTCGCCCTGGTCGGGGCACACGACGGAACGCTGGCGCGTGCGGTCGCGGCTGATGGAGATGGGCGTGCGGATCGATCTTGCCCAGACGCTGACCGCCTTCGACGGGCGCGAGGCGATCCTCGAATGCGGCTATTCCGGCGCGCAGAAGGCAGTTGCGGCGGCGAATGTCGTTCTGGTCACCGCGCGCGCGCCGCAGGACGCGCTTTACCGCGATCTGCGCGCGCTGGGTGATCTGCCCTTCAGCCTGACCCGGATCGGCGATTGCGAGGCGCCTTCGATCATCGCAGGCGCGGTGCATGCCGGGCACCTCTATGCCCGCCAACTGGACAGCCCGGTCGATATCGACGTGCCGCTGCGCCATGATCGGGTCGATGTCGGGCTTGACGCTCTCGCCGCGCGCTGGGCGCGGGCGGCGGAATGACGCGGGCGCTGCCGATCCTCGCGGCGATGCTGATCGCCGTCGCTGTCCAGGCGGGCGAGACGTCGGCGCCGCAGCCGGTCCCCCCGGCAGATGAGGCCTGTTCCATCTGCGACCTGCGCCAGCAGTCCAAGCGGCGGCTGGCCGAAGCGCGGCAGGCGAAGAAAGACAGCGCAGAGTCCAGCATCATCGCCCTTCCCCCCGTGCCCAAGGACGACTAGACCTGCGCGCCATGACGCGCGTCAAACTTGCCCTCGACCAGTTCTTCGCCCCCGATGCCGACACGGTGATCGATGTGCGCAGCCCGTCCGAATTCGCCGAAGATCACGTGCCGGGTGCGATCAGCCTTCCCGTCCTGAACGACGAGGAACGCGCCCGCGTCGGCACGATCTACAAGCAGGTGTCGCCCTTCGAGGCGCGCAAGATCGGCGCGGCGCTGGTGTTCCGCAATGCGGCGGCCCATGTGGAAGGCCCGCTTGCCGACCGTCCCAAGGGATGGCGGCCACTGGTCTATTGCTGGCGCGGCGGGCAGCGGTCGGGCGCCTTCGCCTGGATGCTGCGCGAAATCGGCTGGGACGCGCGCACTGTCGATGGCGGCTATCGCGCCTTCCGGCGCGCGGTGCAGTCCTACCTTTACGACGCGCCCCTGCCGCAGCGCATCGTGCAGCTGGGCGGGCATACCGGCACGGCCAAGACCGCGCTTCTGCCGCTGCTTGCCGCGCGGGGGGTGCAGGTGCTCGACCTCGAAGGGCTGGCGCAGCATCGCGGATCGCTTCTGGGCGCGCGGTCTGAGGCCCAGCCCAGCCAGAAGACCTTCGAGACGCGGCTGGCCCAGGCGCTGTGCGCCGCCGATCCCGCGAGGGTGCTGGTGGTCGAGGCCGAAAGCAGCAAGATCGGCCGCCTGATCCTGCCGCCGGGATTGTGGCAGGCGATGAAGGCCGCCCCGATCGTCGAGATCGCCGCGCCGCTGGAGGCCCGCGCCCGGTATCTGGCCGAGGCCTATGACGACATCCTGTCCGACGCCGACACGCTGCGCGCAAGGCTGCAGCCCCTGCGCTTTCACCGCAGCCACGCGCTCGTCGACCGCTGGGAAGGCATGATCGCCGCGGGCGAGCGGATCGCGCTCTGCCGGTCGCTGGCCGAGGATCACTACGACCCCGCCTATGACAAGTCCGTGGCGGCGCGCGCGCCCGTCGTCGCGGCGCGGATCACGACAGAGGGTCTTGGCCCCGCGGCGCTCGAAACACTGGCCGACCGGGTGGTGGCGGCGGTTCAGACGATATCGATCTGACCGGGGCGGTCGGTGATGCGGCCGATGAGGGTGGCCTCATAGCCTGCCTTTCCCAGTGCAGTCAGTTCGGCTGAACCGTCCCCCGCCACTGCCGCGAGCAGCCCGCCACCCGTCTGCGGATCGAACAGAAGATCGGCGCGCGGCCCGTCAGGCGCCCCCGGCAGGATGGCGCGGTTGGCCGGAAAGATCGACGACCGCACGCCGCGCGCCGCCAGATCGAGTGCGCCGGGCATCAGCGGCACATCCGCCAGCACCACCCGCGCGCCCACTCCGGAAGCGGCGCAGAGATTGGCAAGATGCCCGGCAAGGCCGAAGCCGGTCACATCGGTCATCGCATGTGCGCCTGCAAGGATCGCCGCCGCCGCGCCCTGCGGCTGGGTCATGACGCCCAGCGCGCGCGACGTCCGCGCCGTCGGCCTTGCCCTGCATCTCGGCCGCCATGATCGTGCCCGACCCGATGGGCTTTGTCAGGATCAGCGCGTCGCCGGGCCGCGCGCCTTCCAGTGTGACGGGTGGACCATCACAAAGGCCCGTCAGCGCCAGCCCGATGGTCAGTTCCGCCCCTTGCGTGCTGTGCCCGCCCGCGAGCGTCGCGCCCGCATCCGCCAGCACCGCGCGCATCTCGGCCACGATTTCCGACAGGGTGCGTTCGGCCAAAGGTTCAGCCATGCGCGGCAGGACCACGGTCAGCAGCCCCGCCTGCGGCTTTGCCCCCATGGCCCAGATGTCGCCCAGCGCATGCACGCCCGTGATCCGCGCCATCACGCCGGGGTCAGTCACCATGGCGCGCAGCGTGTCGGTGCTGAAGACCTGCCGCGCAGCCCCGGTGGTCAGAAGCGCTGCATCCTCGCCCGGGTTCCCATCGGTGCCGAGCGCACGCGCAAGTGCGGCACGCCCCAGCTTCGACCCGCAGCCACCGCAGAGCGGCTTCGGCCCCAGCGCCTCGGCCATGCCTGCGGCCCGCGGCCAGGGCAGGGCGGGGGGCGGCATCGCGGGCAGGGCGCGGAACTGGTCCATGAAGCTGCGGTCGATCCGGTCTTTCCATTGCCAGAGAAGGGGACCCGCCATGCTGATCCCGAACCGGTCGGCCAGCGCCGACTGCTCGCCCAGCGAGATCAGCTTGAGATAGTCGCGCTGCGGGCGGTAGGGCCGCAAACCGCCTGAGCCGCTCAGTGCCGCGCGCAGGTTGTGAAACAGCACGGGCGCCTGCCGCACGGCATAGACGCCCGCCTTGGGGCGCGGATCGGCGACCATGTGGGCGCAATCGCCCACGGCGAAGACGCGGGTGTCCGACGTGCGCAGGCGTGTGTCGATGTTCAGGAAGCCGTCGGTCACGTCCAGCCCGCTTTCGCCCAGCCAGGGATGCGGGCGCGCGCCCGCGGCGCCTGTCACGAAGCCGGCCTCGATCAGTGTGTCGTCCGACAGCATCATGCCCGCGTCGGTCACCCGGGTGATTGTCGCCCCTTCGCGCAGGGTCACACCCTGCCGCGCAAGCGCCTTGCGCAGGCGGGCGGCGGTGACGGACCGCAGCGCGGTGAAGGCGCGGTCGCGTTCGAGGATCGTCACCTGCGCGTCGCGGCCCCGGGCGCGCAGGGCATGGGAAAGCGCCATCGCGATCTCGGCGCCCGCGACGCCGCCGCCGATCACGGCGACGCGGCCCGGGCCGTCCTTGCGCAGATACTCCGCCCAGGCATCCGCGAAAGGGCCAAGCGGCTTTGCAGGCACGCCGTGTTCTGCAAAGCCCGGCAGGTCGGGCATCGCGCTGGTTATGCCCACATCGACCGAGGCGATGTCGTATCCCACCGGGGCCGCGCGCCCCATGACCGTGATCGTCCGCGTCGCCGGGTCGATCCGCGTCGCGGCACCCAAAATCACGCGCGCCCCCGCAAAACGCGCCAGCCGCACGAGGTCGATGTCAAGCGCCGAGCGGTCGTAATGCCCCGCCAGATGGCCGGGCAGCATCCCCGAATAGGGTGCCTTGGGGCCCGGGTTGATCACCGTCACCCGCACGCCGGGCAGAGGGTTCATCCCCCACATCCGCAGGACCAGCGCATGGGTATGCCCGCCGCCGATCAGCACCAGATCGCGTGTCAGGGGCAGGGGGGTCTGCATGGCGGATACCTTCGTTGTCGCGGCGACCGCCTTAGCACGGGCGCGGGCGGCGGTGCACCCCTTGCGCGGGCGGCCCGGCGGGTCTAGGCCGATGCCCATGTTGTCCTACCAGCACATCTATCACGCCGGAAACCTCGCCGATGTTCACAAGCACGCGGCGCTGGCCTGGATGCTTGCCTATCTCACCCGCAAGGACAAACCGCTGAGCTATATCGAAACCCATGCGGGCCGCGGGCTTTACCGGTTGGATGACCCGGCTGCCCTGCGCACGGGCGAGGCGGCGGCGGGCATCGGGCGGCTGGAGGCGGCCTTCGCGCCCGGTCACCCCTATGCCCGCGTGCTGGGGGCGGTGCGGGCGGCGCATGGCGCGCAGGCCTATCCCGGCTCGCCCCTGATCGCGGCGCTGTCGCTGCGCCCGGGCGATGCGCTGCATCTGGCCGAACTGCATCCGCAGGAACATGCGGCGCTGGCGGCGGCGATGGCGGGGCGGGCCACGCTTTACCGCCGGGACGGGTTCGAGATGGCCCGCGCGATCAGCCCGCCGACGCCGCGCCGCGGGCTGATGCTGATCGATCCCTCCTACGAGGTGAAGGCCGATTACGACGCGATCCCCCGGCACCTCGCCGCGATCGGCCGGCGCTGGAACGTCGGCATCATCGTGCTGTGGTATCCGATCCTGTCGGGCGATCCGCACAAGCCCATGGTGGAGGCAATCCTGCGGGACACCCCCGGCGCGATGTGCCACGAGGTGCGCTTTCCCCCCGCACGTGAAGGGCATCGCATGACCGGATCGGGCCTTGTCGTGATCAACCCGCCCTTCGGGTTCGCGGACGAGGCCGCGCATCTGTCAAAGATTTTCGCGAGCCTTCAGCCCAGCGCATAGCCCGCGCCGCGCACGGTCCGCAGCGGGTCTTCACCGCCATGCTTGCACAGTGCCTTGCGCAGCCGCCCGATATGCACGTCCACCGTGCGGGTATCGACATAGATGTCGCGCCCCCAGACCCGGTCGAGCAGTTGCTCGCGGCTCCAGACGCGGCCGGGCTTTTCCATGAAGGTGGTGAGCAGGCGGAATTCCGTCGGGCCGAGCTTGAGGTCCTGGCCCGCACGGGTCACGCGGTGGGTTTCGCTGTCGAGCACGATGTCCTCGAATTCCAGCCTTTCGCCCACGGTCGAGGGGCGCGCGCGGCGCAGCTGCGTGCGCACCCGCGCCATCAGTTCCAGCACCGAGTAGGGCTTGACCACGTAATCGTCGGCACCGGTTTCCAAGCCCCGCACGCGGTCCACTTCCTCGGACCGGGCCGAGAGCATGATGACGGGGATGCGCCGCAATTCGGGGCGCATCTTGATGCGGCGGCAGACCTCGATCCCGGAGACGCGCGGCAGCATCCAGTCGAGCACGATGACATCGGGGAGCTGTTCTTCCACCTGCAGAAGCGCCTCGTCGCCGTCGGCGGCGGTCAGCACGCGGAAGCCTTCGGCCTCGAGGTTGTAGGACAGGACCTCGCGCTGGGCGAGTTCGTCCTCGACGACAAGAACGCTGGGCTGGTCGGGGGACATCTCAGTTCTGTCCTTCCATCGTTGTCGCCGTGATGTCCGCCTTGGGGCGTTCTTCCGCCGGTTTCTCGCCCGTCACCATATAGATCGTCTGTTCGGCGATGGCGGTTGCGTGATCGCCGCAGCGTTCGATGTTCTTGGCCATGAAATGCAGGTGCATCCCGGCGGCGATGTTGCGGTGGTCTTCCATCATGTGGGTCAGAAGCGACCGGAAGAGCGTATTGTACATCTGATCGGCCTCGCGGTCGCGGTCCGAGACGTCGCGGGCCAGCTCCACGTTGTGGTGGATATAGCTGTCGAGCGCATCCGACAGCATCGCGATCACGAACTGCGTCATCCGCCGCAACGTGCCGTAGCTGCCATTGATCTGCTGCTGACCGGCGATGGCGCTGACACGCTTGGCGATGTTCTTGGCATAATCCCCGATCCGTTCGAGGCTGGACGAGATCGTCATGACGCTGAGGATCACGCGCAGGTCGATGGCGGTGGGGGCCCGCAGGGCCAGAAGCCGGGCGGCAGAGGCGCGGATTTCCTCGTTCAGGGCGTCGATGGCGGTGTCGTTGCGGCGCACCGCCTCGGCCAGCTCGATATCGCCGAGTTCGAGCGCCTGCACCGCGTCGCGCATGGCGACTTCGGCCAGACCACCCATGCGCATGACCTTGGCCTGGATGCTTTCCAGGTCGCGGTCGAAGGACGAAACGATGTGCCTGCCGCTCATGATCCTATCCGATCCGTCCGGTGATGTAGCTTTCGGTGCGCGGGTCCTGCGGGTTGGTGAAGATCGTGCCCGTCTCTCCGTATTCGACCAGATTGCCGAGGTGGAAGAAGGCGGTCTTCTGGCTGACGCGCGCGGCCTGCTGCATGGAATGGGTGACGATCACGACAGAATAGTTCTGCCGCAGGT
>CAZNMV010000022.1:0-17936 GCA_964573835.1 uncultured Aestuariivita sp.
TATAGAGAGCAATTCCTTGTAAGGATGCCGTCGAAAGGTTTGGCCCCGGCCGGATCTGGGCGCGCGCCCCTTGCCTTGGGCAGATCCGAAAGACGGAATTGACCCGGCGCGGGCTTTCAAGGACGCATGCCCATGCCAAGACGCCACCGCGTGCAAGTTGAAGTCAGGTGCCCTGTCGCGACCATGAGGTCTTAGGTTCAACGGGCCGCCGCGGCACCCGTTCCAGAATTCCTCAGTCAGAAATCGTGACGAGACCTCTGAGGGCGGGGGACACGCACCTGGCGGCGGTTGAGCCTTCGAAGGGCTTGCCGTCGCCGTCCCCCGGCAGATCGACACCCGCCGCCTGCACTCGGCACGGGATCATCTCATTCTTGCCCGGCGGGGCGGCACGCACGCCCGAACGCGTGCCGAACCGGTCGTCGCGCAGTCACAACAGCGCGCCTCCCGGCCCGGCAGAACGCGCCGTGGCATGGGTCAGAAGGTCCAGGTGATCGATCCCGTCACGGATTGACGGTCCATCCCCCGGGCCAGATCGGCCTTGTAGCCGAAATCGGCGCGTGCAGACCCGCCGATCTCGGCACCGATCTCCAGTTCCAGGGCGAACAGGTCCTTGGCAATCGGCGCCGCCGAGACTCTGAAGGCATCGCCCGTGTCGAATGCCAATGTCGTTGCGGGCGACAGATCCCCCCAGTTCCGTTGCCAGCTCGCCGAGGCGTTCAGCGTCCAGACCGTGTCGTTGGCCGTCCAGCTCCGCTCGATCCGCGCACCCAGCACAGCGAACCCGACCGACGCATCGGCGGACTGCCCGGTCAATGCCGCGGCAGAGCCCGCTTCGGCAAAGCTCCGCTGGTGCAGCCAGGTCTGGCCAAGCTGGGCGAAGGGCGAAAAGAAATAGCCCGGCCCGGCCTGTATGGGCAGGCTCGCCTCAAGGAAGGCCTGCGTCGCATTGCCCGACAGGTTCGTGTTTGCCGAAGGCTCGACGCCCGCCGGCATCGTGCGGTCGACTTCGGTATCATACCAGGACCCCAGCAGGCCCGCGCCAAGAACGACTGCGCCGACATTGCCCGACCCGTAGAACGCCAGGTGATACCCTTTGGACTTTGCCTGACTGCCCGCCGAGTTGCTCTTGTGATCCGTGAGCCCAAGCGCGGCCCCCAGTTGCAAGCCGTTCCCCAGTTCCCAGTCCGATCCGAGGACAAGTCCCTGGCTGCTGAACGTCATGGCTGCCGCGGCCGCCGACGGATCGACCCTTCCCCAATTGCCATAGCCCTGCGCCCAGGCGGTCGACCCGCCCGCGGGCGAGGCCGCAAAACCGAGAACGCCCGCCTGACCACCCGGACTGTTGAGCGTCGCGATCCGCTTGCTCAGAACCCGGCCCATGGCGCCGGTCTCTCCCATAAGCACAGCCTGGTGGCTGCTGTAGATTTCGCCACTCCAGCCCTGGTAAAGGGCGGGCAGCGCACCCGGATCGGTATTGGCCAGGGCGATGGCCCGGGGCTGGGCGCCGTCGGGTTGCGTATCGAGCGCCGCGGCGACGGCGCGCTGGTTGAGACTGGTGGCATAGTCGGACATCGTCACGGCGTTGCGGCTGGCCGTAAGGTCCAGACCATTCACCGTCGCTGTGGTGCCGAGATCGAGAAAGGTGAAGGGAACCGCGGGGCCCGCGAAACTGCCGGTCACGGTGCCGCCGGCAGTCAGCAGCGTGTAGGTCCGGCTGGGGTCGATGCCGTTTTCGGTCGTGACGCGGAACTGCGCCTGCGCGTCGATGACGACATTACCGGTCACGCTGATCAGGTCGCTGGTCAGGTCTGCACCGATCTCGAAATCATAGACCGAATTCGCCCCAAGCGCGAGATCGCCATTGACCGTCAATTGCCCTACGGAATTCCCGGGTGCGACCACGCCAGACAGGGTTGTGGTCCCGACCGTCCCGCGCCCCATAAGGACGGCGTCAGCTCCTACCGTCAGCTCTGAGGCCGCGATCGAGCCGTCCACCTGCAAGACACCGCCCAGAACCGATGTAGCGCCGGTATAGGTGTTCTGCCCGCTCAGACGCAGGACACCCGCGCCATCCTTGGCGATCCCGCCGGTGCCGCTGATGTCGTTACTCCACTCCGAGTCATGCCCGGCAGTGTTTACCGCGAAAATGTCGGCGAAGATCGGATCCGAGCCAAGCTCGATGGGTCCGCGCGTGGCGCGGTCAAGATTGAGAAGGCCATGCCCGAATATCTCGGGAGAGCCCAGATCGGTCGCCGTGGTCAGAATAACTTCGATGACCTGGCGCGCCGTCATGTAGGGGAAGGCCTGTCGCACCAGCGCCGCGCCGCCTGCAACCATCGGGGCTGCCATCGAGGTCCCGCTCAGGACGGCATACCTGTCCAGCGGATAGGTGGAATAGATGTCCACACCGGGAGCCGTGATGCACCAAGCCGCCGCCGCCCCGCACCGGTTCGAGAAAGGTGCGATCTGCCCGTTGTTGTGATAATCCAGCGCAGCCACCGTAATGGAGGTGCCTGCAAGATACGATAGATCCAGATTGGCCACTCTGGGGTCGTCTGGTGCCACGAACGTCCAGTTGTCAGGATTGTATTTGTCGAAGGTATCGTTGTTTCCCTCAACGAACCGATAAAGGGTTCCATCGCTTGTAGCCTGTGGCGTTATCAGAGGTAGAAACCCGGAACTGCCTGGAATCTTGGCCTGCTCAGGCGCCTCATTGTGACTGTTGCCATTGGAAAAAACCGTGACGATATCTGCATCCGCCAGAAGTTCAGACTGAGGAACCTCGCCCAAGATCGACTCTACCGCAATCGGCAGATAAGTGATCGGTGCGAAGTTGGGGTTGGGGATGGTTCTCTGTTGGTCCAGAAACGGCTCAGGTCTCGTCGGATAACCCTGGCTGACATTAATGACTTGGGTGCCAGATTGGATGATTTGATTGATCAAGGCTTGCTCATCCACCGTCGAGTAGCCGGGTTGCTCATTCCCTATGAGCTGGACAATCGAGGCATCAAAGGCCACTCCCATCATGCCCTGACCATCTCGCGCGGCAGCCGCGATCCCCATGACATGCGTTCCGTGGGAGGGAATCGCGAAGCCGGGGACCGGGAACAGGGGAAATGGGTCGGGCGATACAACGCGGCCCTCAAATTCGGAATGATCCAATTGGGCCGGCCCATCGAAAATGCCGATTATCACACCCCTGCCCGTGAAGCCCCGCGCATAGGCAAAATGGGCGCCAACCGTAAAGAGACCCCAATTGTTACGGTATTCTTCGGTCAGGAAATCGGCAGGTTGTTCCTGCCCAATCGCCATGCTGCCAGATACGATCAGGGTTGAGCTCAGCAGGAGGGATCTCAGGCCCGTTGCGTTGATCATCTCGCGCTCCTTCGGTTGGTCGAGCCGGTCACACTATTCGTCGACCGACAGAGGTCAACGGCGCTGAGACTGTCTGAAGCAGCACAAAGCCCCCACTGCCGCGGCGCGCAGGGGAACTTTGCTCAGACCCCATCAAGTATCTGTTTTACCATGCTAAATTATTGATACCGCGCGCCGCCGATCGCTCTGGGCAGACGGAACGGATGAGACCCGGCCACCCCGCAGAACCCTGTCATCCGTCCATGGATGACACCTGCCCCCCCCGTGGCGCAGTCGATGAAATGACGATGCGCGTCAAAAAAACCAGGGGCCGGGCCCGGACTGCGCAGCGCCGATGCAACCCAGGCCTCACCCGACCAGACGGTGCATGACCTCGACAGTGAGCGGGCCTGCTCTCCTTCGATTGCCAACGTGTATCTTTCGGTGCCCTTGATTGACAAAGCCTGATCTTCTTGGGAACGGCAGAAATCCGGTCACTTCAGGAGTATGCCACGATGAAACCTTTGGTCTGGACCTGGGTAGCTGCGCTCGCCATGAGCCTGTCCGTTTCGGGGTGCGCCAGCATTCAGGAAGCGCAGAACGACCGGGCGATCGCAGCCTACAAGGCCGAAGATTTCGGATCCGCCCTCGAGATCTGGTCGGGGCTCGCGGAAAAGGGCAATGCCCGCGCACAGAACAACCTTGGTGTGATGTACGACCTCGGCGTTGGCGTTGGCCAGGACAAGGACCTCGCGATGACGTGGTTCCGAAAGTCCGCGGCCCAGGGATATGCCCTCGCGCAAGCCAACATCGCCGATAACTACTACAAAGGCGATGGTGTGGCGCAGGACTACGACGAAGCCGCCCGCTGGTACAGGCTGGCCGCGCTGTCCGACGACAACGAAGCCCAATTCTACCTGGGCGAAATGTCGGCCAAGGGGCGCGGCATGGCGCGCGACCCCATACGCGCCTTTGTCTGGTATTCGGTCTCGGCCGACAACGGGTATGAAGACGCCGTCCCGGCACTTGCAACGCTTTCGGCGCGGTTGACCGAAGATCAGCTGAACCGTGCGACGGCGCTTCTGGAGAAGTGCAAGGCCAGCGGGCTCGATGCCTGCTGAACAAGGGGAGGCGGCGCAGCCGGTACCATGCCCCCTCCAATAGCCTTGGCAAACACAAGTTCGCGCGGTCCCGACGATGGTTGCGACAAAGTCAAAGATCGGTGTCAGCGGTGAAGATCATGCAGGAAGGACGAACGACTGCTTTTTGCACGCATTGGGTTTGATTTGCAGATCACAGTTCTTGGCTCTTATTCATTGAAGGCAAGTCCATGGAAACAAAAGTGAACACGCGAAAGACGACCTGGGGCGGCGCAATCGGCAACGTTCTTGAGTGGTATGACTTTGCCATCTTCGGGTTTCTCGCGCCGATCATGAGCCCGCTGTTCTTTCCTGACAGCGATCCAATGGTAAGTCTGATCAAGACCTATGGCGTGTTTGCCGGTGGTTACCTCATGCGCCCCCTTGGCGGCATTTTCTTTGGCTATATTGGCGACCGGTTTGGCCGCGCCAAAGCCCTGCAGATGTCGATCCTGATGATGGCCGTCCCGACCCTGTTGATTGGCCTTCTTCCCACCTACGAGCAGATCGGTTGGTCAGCAGCGCTTCTGCTGATCGTTCTGCGCCTCGTCCAGGGGGTGTCCGTGGGCGGAGAGCTTGTCGCGTCGATGACCTATCTCGTCGAAACCTCACCGCCGCAGAAGCGGGGCGTGGCCGGAAGCTGGTCTTTGTTTGGTTCTGTGTCAGGCGTCCTGCTTGGGTCTTTGACGATGACTTTGCTGGACTGGCTGCTCTCCGCCGAGGCCCTGACCGCCTGGGGTTGGCGTGTGCCGTTTCTCGGCGGCCTTGCAATATTCGCTTTGGGCGTCTGGCTCCGTCGCGACATTCCGAAAGACCAGGTTGAGAACCGGCAGCCAATGGACAAGCCGAGCAATCCTCTGCGTGAAGTTCTGTTCAAAACGCGTGGCAGGGTGCTGCACATATCCAGCGTGCTGATGCTTTTTTCCAGCAGCTTCTATGTCTTGTTCGTGTGGTTCCCGACCTATCTCACCAAGATCCTTCCGGTTCCCATCGCACATGCCGACGAGATCAACCTGGTGGGCATGACCGTCTTGCTGGCCAGTATTTTTGGCTTCGGCTCTCTTTCTGACCGGCTGGGTTACAAGGAAGTGGTCTTGATTGGAACGGCGTTCATGACGCTGTCGGTGTATCCGCTGTTTGTCTTTGTCGATCATGGAAGCGTTGGCGCTGCCCTGATAACCGTTCTTCTGTTTGCGATCGGGTGTGGTGCCCTTCTCGGACCGATGCCGGCACTGTTGGTCTCAAGCTTCCCGCCCAATGTACGATCGAGTGCAATCGGCCTCAGCTACAACATTACCCTTGCGATCTTTGGAGGGACCGCCCCACTCGTGGCGACCTGGTTCATCGACACGACACAAAACCTCGCATCTCCTGCGATTTATCTTGCCGCTCTGGGGGCTGTCAGCTTCTATGCCACCATAAAACTCAAACCAAGCTAGAGGCATGGGTCCGATGCCTGCTGACGCCACAGCAAGCGGCTTCGCCGGTGTTCGCATGGCATGCGACCACTTCGAAAATGACCAGTGCAGGTAGGGCACAGCACGTGTTGGCCGAGTTCACATTCGACGAAACGCTGCCGGACAAGGATCAGCTGGAACGCGCTTGGCTGTGCGAGATCGAGAAGGTTCTGTCCTCTACCGATCTCGGTGACAAGGACATGTCCTTCTTCATTTCGGGCCTGCGGCTGGCGACACGCTACAAATCCATCCGCAAGATCAGCGTCAGCGCAATTTCCAAACTGTCCGGTTACTCCCGTGCGACGTTCTTCCGGACCTTCGGAAATTATCAGGATTTCGCCCTCGAAGGATACAGACTGACCTGCAAGGCCTCTGTGCTGGTTTACGAAGACCACCTGCGGGGCAGGGCGATGAACCGGCCAGAGTTCGTGAAATTCACGAGTGCTTTTTTCTATGGCGCCAACATCTGCATGCCGACCGACATCGTCCGCGAACTCTGGATGTCCCGGCAGTGGTCGCAACTCGAGTTCCATCCCCATTTGCCGGATGTGGCCCGGGTGATGGGGAACTATCTTCGCGACAACGAGCAGACCCGCCACATCCTCATGTCTGACACCGAACTTTTGGGGGTGGTTCAATCTCTTGATCTCGACATCCTGATGGCACGGCTGGATGAGCGCATCACGTTCCCGTCGGTGCACCAATACAGGCGGCTGGGCCATTTTCTCGAGGGCGCTCTCATGCTGGGCGGCGGTCAGGCAGAGGAAGGCGACGTCACGCCACTTGGGACGGACTGAGGTTGACGTAAGGCACCGCCCGCCCGGGCAGGACACCTGAACACCAGCCCAAGCAGCCATGTCCCCGATCTTCCGGCAAGATCGACCCTGCGGGCCCAAAGGCCGAACACCTGAAACCGGCGCTGAAACGGCCACTCAGGGAATGGCAGAGATGGTCAGGAACGCGAAGAAGATCACCAGGTGAATGCCTCCCTGCAGGACGGTCGTCCTGCCTGTGGCAAGCGTCAGCGTCGCCATGAACAAAGACAGCAGAAGCAAGACCAGATGCTCGGCCTCGAGCCCCAGGATGAGCGTTTCACCCATGGCAAGAGACAGGATCGCGACGGTCGGAATGGTCAGGCAAAGGCTCGCCAGGGCCGATCCGAGGGCGAGGTTGATGCTGGTCTGAAGCCGGTTCGAGAGCGCCGCCCGCAAGGAGGCCAGCCCCTCGGGCATCAGGACGATCAACGCGATGAGAACGCCAATCAGGGCCTCGGGGAAGCCCATTCCGACAAGCGCATCGTCCACCGGATGTGCGAGGCCCTCGGCCAGCAGAACCACTGCAAGCAGCGATACCGGCAGGAGGATCAGCGCGATCAGAAAGCTGCGCCGGTCCGGCGGCGCATGATGCTCTTCGAGCAAGTCCAGTTCGAGGAAGGATTCCTTGTGCCTCACCGTCTGCACATAGAGAAACAGACCGTAGAGCGAGAGGGAAATCACCGTCACGAAAATCAGCTGGGCAGGCGCATAGACAGGCCCGGGGACAGTGGTCGTGTATTTCGGAAGAACGAGGCTGAGAACCGCCAGCGTCCCGAGGACCCCAAGGGCTGCACTTGCGCTGCGGGCCTGAAAACTCTGTTCATGGAACCGGAGGCCGCCGACAAGAAGACACATCCCGACAATGCCGTTCAGGACGATCATGATGGCCGCGAAGACCGTATCGCGGGCGATGCTGCTTTCGGGCCCCGGCGATGAGAGAAGCATCGACACGATCAGCGACACCTCGATCACGGTGACTGCCAGAGCCAGAAGGATAGACCCGAAAGGCTGGCCGATCCGAAGGGCAACGGTCTCGGCATGATGGACCGCTGCGAAGACGGTCACGAAAAGAACGGGAACCGCGATCAGAAAGGCCGCAGCCGGGGGGTGGGCATGCAGACCGAAGGCCCCGACAGCGCCCATCGACAAGGCGACAATCGGTGCGGCCCACGACCACCAGGGTGTCCCGGAACTGGCTGACAAGACGTGGTCCTTTTGCAAATGCTCTGGCTCATCCAGCTCTCACCAGGAGCTGTTTCGCCGTCCCATAATGGTGCAGACCCCAAGAGTCGATCTTGGAATCTGTTCTCGTAACTCCCGATACGTGCCTCGCCCGACTTTTGCCGAAAGCGTTCAGCTCACTTTCCGGGCGGTTCGCGTGAAGGCGATTGGGCTCTGGAAACCGCGGCAGGTCTCCGGGGCAGGCGCGCGGGGCTCAGCCCGCCTCGCTGCATTTCCAGGCGGATTTCGCCAGCCATTCGGGGCTGATCTCCACCCCCCATCCCGGCGCATCGGTGACAAGAGCCTGGCCGTCGGTAATCGTATAGGGATCGGTGACGAAAAGGTCCCGCTGCCAAGGGTAATAGTCATCCCCCTCGATCGAGAATTCGAGATACCGCCCCGGGTTCGGCACCGCCCGCAACAGGTGCATGGTGAACAGCGTCACCAGCGACAGGTTGGCCGCGTGCGGCGTGCAGTGCAGGCCCGCCGCATGGCCCATCCGCGCCACGTCCATGCTGCGCGCCATGCCGCCGAGATAGAGGATATCGGGCTGGATGATGTCGACCGCGCGCATTGCGATCATCCGCTTCCAGACCTGCAGGTCCCAGTCCTGTTCGCCGCCCGCCACGTCGATGTCGAGCGCGCGCGTCACCTCGGCGGTCTGGTCGAGATCCCAGTAGGGACAGGGTTCCTCGAAATGCTCGTAGCCATTGTCTTCGAGCATCCGGCCCACCTCGATCGCGCGGGCCGGGCTGAAGGCGGAGTTGCCATCAACCAGAAGGGCCGCATCACCACCCAGCGCGGTGCGGATCGCAGGGATGATCGCCTCGGTCCTTCCGGGCCATTCATCGCGGTCCTGCCCGCATTCGGCGCCGACGCGCACCTTGAAGGCGTCGAAGCCATGGGCATCGCGCAAGGCGCGCAGGCGCGCCGCTTCGTCCCCGGGCGTGATGTCGCGCTTCATCGAGGACGCATAGGCCCGGATCGGCCCGGGGCTGCCACCCAGCAGGGTCGCCACCGGCTGACCCGCGGCCTTCCCCCGCCAGTCCCAGACGGCGGTATCAAGGCCCGCCATGGCGCGGCGCAGATAGGTGCCGGGATACTTGTGTTCGCGCAGAGGGATCTCGGCGATCACGTCTTCCAGCGCATCCATCCCCCGCCCCAGCGCCCAGGGCGCGACCTGGCGGTGCAGGATCTCGCAGGTCAGGTCGCTGTTGTAGGTCGACACCTGCCCCCAGCCGGCGGTGCCGTCCTCGGCGGTGACACGGACAAAGCCGATGAGCGGCGTGCAGAATGTCTCGATCCGGGCGATGCGCGGGCCGGTGTCGCCCTTGCCCCGGTCGCCCGCGACAGGCACCGCGCCGGATGCGGAATAGGGAATGCTCATGCCGCGTCCTCAAGGATCAGGTCCGCAGCACGATAGGCGAGCATCATCACCGGCGCACCCGTGTTTCCAGACGTGATGTTCGGGAAGACCGACGCATCGACGACGCGCAGCCCCTCGACCCCGTGCACCTTGAGCCGGGGCGAGACGACAGCGGCGCTTGAATCTTCGCCCATCCGCGCCGTGCCGACCGGATGAAAGACCGTCCCGCAGCGTTCCCGGAAATCGGCCAGGATGTCGTCGGGCGACATGGCGAAGAGATCGGGGTCCATCGCGCTTTCGATCAGGCGGCGCATCGCCGTGGTTCCGGCGAGGCGCTGGCAGAAAAGGCCCCCCGCGACCACCTGTTCGCAATCTTCATTGGTCGACAGCGAATTCGGCCGGATCAGCGGCGCGGCATCGGGGTCATTGGCGCGGATGTCGACACGGCCCCGGCTGGTCGGCCGCGACGGCTGAAAACCGATGATGAAGCCGGGGAACGGGTCAGGCTGGACCACGCTGCGCGTCTGGCCCGGTGTCGTGGAATAGGTGACGGGGTTGAAATAGAGCTGCTGGTCGGGATGGGGCAGATCGGGCGAGGACCGGACATAGCCGCCGCACTGGTTCACCGACAAAGACAACGGCCCGCGCCGGGTCAGCGCATATTGCAGCGCCGCGCGCACCTTGCCCATGAAGGGGCGCAGGTCGTTGTTCAGCGTGGGTTCGGTCGCGCGGAAATAGTAGTTGATGCCAAGGTGATCCTGCAGGTTTCCGCCCACATGCGGCGCGTCGAGCAGCACGTCGATCCCGTGGGATTTCAGAAGGCCCGCAGGCCCCACCCCCGACAATTGCAGCAGCCGGGGCGAGGTGACGGTGCCCGCCGACAGGATGACTTCGCGCCCTGCGCGGATGGTCAGCCGCTGCCCGTTGTGACGCAGGGTGACCCCGACGGCACGGCGGCCCTCAAAGTCGATGCGTTCGGCCAGCGCCCCGGTCATGAGCGTGAGGTTCGCACGGCCCAGCGCGGGCGACAGGAAGGCGCGCGCCGAATGCATCCGCCGCCCGTCCTTGGTGTTGATGCGATAGGCGGTGGCGCCTTCGTCCTCGGGCCCGTTCAGATCGGGGATGCGGGGCTGGCCCAGTTCCTCCATCGCGGTGAAGTAATGCCGCGTCGCAGGGTGGATGCGGTCGCTCACGTCCTGCACATGGATCGGGCCGCTGCCTTCGGTGGCACCCGTCGGGCTGACGCGCGTCTCGATCCGGTCATAGGTGGCGCGCACCTTGTCCCAGTCCCATCCCGTGGCACCGGCGGCGACCCAGTCGGCATAGTCGCGCGGCAGACCGCGCGCATAGACCAGCGCGTTGATCGCCCCCGATCCGCCGACCGTCTTGCCGCGCGGCCAGTATCCCGTGCGGCCCGCCAGCGCCTCTTCCGGTTCGGCGGTGTATTTCCAGTTCAGCGTCGGGTGGAAGAAGGTCTTCCCGTAACCCAGCGGCAGCGCGATCCAGGGCGAGTGTCCGCGCCCGCCCGCCTCGATCAGCAGGACCTTGTGGCGACCCGACGCGGTGAGCCGTTCGGCCAATACACAACCGGCCGACCCGGCGCCGACGATGATGTAGTCGTATGTCTGCACGTGTGTGACTCAGCCTGCCCGAATCGCCCCGCAGCGATACGCGCAGGGTCGACGGCAAAACTGAAATCCGAAGGGCTGCATATCCGCCAGATCAAAAGCGGCGCTGCATGTGCCGTCGCCGACACGGCCCCCCATGGCGTGGCGTCACCGCGACCCGCGCCCTTCCAGCCCACCCGCCAACGCGTCATGGGCTTCGGGGATGCGCATCTCGAAGGTCTTCTCGACCACGGTGTAGTCGTAATAGCCCAGCCGCGCGATCGGTTTGATCTTGGGGATGTCGATACGGCCATCCGGCGTCAGCACCTCGTCCCGGATATGGATGCGCACGACCTCGCCATAGACCACGTCGACGGTGCCGTGGTTCGACGACCCGCGCAGGCGGTGGGTCGACAGATAGCGGCATTCGAAATGCGCGGGGCTCTCAAGCACGCGGGGGCACGGTGCATCGATGCAGGCCTCTTTCGTCACGCCCGCGCGTTCGAATTCGTCCACATCCTCGGGCACTTCCATGGCCGAGATGTTGACCGCCTCGCGCAGGTCATACGTCGCCATGTTCCAGACGAACCAGCCGGTCTCCTCGGCGTTGATCACGGTGTGCTTGCGCGTGCCGTCCGACATCTGGTTGGCCGCGAACATGACCATGGGGGGATCAAAGGTCAGGTTCTGCCACTGGCTGAAGGGGGCAAGGTTGGGCACGCCCTTGGCCGAGATGGTCGACAACCACCCGATGGGGCGCGGCACAGTGCAGGCCTTGAACGGGGCATAGGGCAGCGGGCAGGCCTCACGGCCGGGGGCGTAATGCATGGGCGTTCTCCTCTGCCCGTCACCATAGCCGCCACCGGGGGCGAGGCAAGGTGGGACGCTTTGCGGGACGGCGGGCGGGGCGATCCGCCCGCGCGTGCGCGGGCGGGAGCGCCGCTCCGCCGTCAGAGGATCCCGGGCAGGCGCAACCCGTGCTCGCGCGCGCACTCCGTTGCGATGTCATAGCCTGCATCCGCGTGGCGCATGACCCCCGTCGCCGGGTCGTTCCAGAGGACGCGCGCCAGCCGCCGGTCGGCGTCCTCGGTCCCGTCGCAGCAGATCACCATGCCGGAATGCTGGGAAAAGCCCATGCCAACCCCGCCGCCATGATGCAGAGACACCCAGGTCGCGCCGCTGGCGGTATTGAGAAGCGCATTCAGAAGCGGCCAGTCGCTGACCGCGTCCGAGCCGTCCTTCATCGCCTCCGTCTCGCGGTTGGGGCTTGCGACCGAGCCACTGTCGAGGTGATCGCGTCCGATGACCACGGGGGCTTTCAGTTCGCCGCTGCGCACCATCTCGTTGAAGGCCAGCCCCGCCTTGTGCCGGTCGCCCAGCCCGATCCAGCAGATCCGCGCGGGCAGGCCCTGAAACGCGATCCGCTCGCGCGCCATGTCGAGCCACTGGTGCAGGTGCGCGTTGTCGGGGAACAGTTCCTTCATCTTCGCATCGGTCTTGTAGATGTCTTCGGGGTCGCCCGACAAAGCGCACCAGCGGAAGGGTCCGATGCCACGGCAGAACAGCGGCCGGATATAGGCCGGCACGAAGCCCGGGAAGGCAAAGGCGTTCTCCAGCCCCTCTTCCAGCGCCACCTGCCGGATGTTGTTTCCGTAATCGAGCGTCGGGACACCTGCGTTCCAGAAATCCACCATCGCCGCCACATGCGCTTTCATGGATGCCCGCGCGGCCTGTTCCACCGCCTTGGGGTCGGTTTCCTGCTTCGCCCGCCATTCCGCCACGGACCAGCCCAGGGGCAGATAGCCGTGCAGCGGATCATGCGCGCTGGTCTGGTCGGTGACGATGTCGGGGCGCACGCCCCGGCGGACGAGTTCGGGAAAGATCTCGGCCGCGTTGCCCAGAAGGCCCACCGACTTCGCCTCGCCCGCCTTGGTCCAGCGGTCGATCATCGCCAGCGCCTCGTCCAGCGTGCGCGCCTTCTCGTCGAGGTATCGCGTGCGGATGCGGAAATCGATCCGCGTCTCGTCGCATTCGACCGCCAGACAGCAGGCCCCCGCGAAGACGGCGGCCAAGGGCTGCGCGCCGCCCATCCCGCCAAGGCCGCCCGTCAGGATCCACCGGCCTGTAAGGTCGCCGCCGTAATGCTGGCGGCCCGCTTCGGCGAAGGTCTCGAAGGTGCCCTGCACGATGCCCTGCGTGCCGATATAGATCCACGATCCGGCGGTCATCTGGCCGTACATGGCCAGACCTTTCTTATCGAGTTCGTTGAAATGCTCCCACGTCGCCCAGTGGGGCACGAGGTTGGAATTCGCGATCAGAACGCGGGGCGCGTCCGCATGGGTGCGGAAGATGCCCACGGGCTTGCCGGACTGGACCAGCAGCGTCTCGTCAGCCTCGAGGTCTTTGAGCGCGGCGACGATGCGGTCGAAGTCTTCCCACGACCGCGCGGCACGCCCGATCCCGCCATAGACGACCAGTTCATGCGGGTTTTCCGCCACGTCCGGGTGCAGGTTGTTCATCAGCATCCGCAGGGGTGCCTCGGTCAGCCAGCTTTTCGCGTTGAGCGTCGTTCCCGTGGGCGGGTAGATGTCGCGCAGGTTGTGGCGGGTCATGGTCATGACAGATCTCCCTTCAAAACAAGTTCGTTCAAGCCGTTGAGAATGCGGGACAGGACAGGCCGCAGCCGGTCCGCGCGGGCCGCGTCCCAGCCCCACGGCGCGGCCTCGGCCATGTAGGTGCGCTGGGCGAGTTCCATCTGGATCGCGTGGAGGTTATCCACAGGACGGCCATAGTGGCGGGTTGTCCAGCCGCCCTTGAAACGGCCGTTCAGGACTGTGGAAAACCCGTCTGACGCGCGGCAGGTTTTGTCCACAAGTGCCTCGATTGCCGGAGCACAGGTGACCGAGCCATTGGTTCCGATATTGAAATCAGGCAATTGGCCGTCGAAGAGGAAGGGGATAACCGACCGGATCGAATGGCAATCATACAAGATCGCCACCCCGTGCCGGGCGCGGATACGCTCCAGCTCCGCCGCCAGCGCCGCGTGATAAGGCGTGTGGAACCGCGTCAGCCGGTCCTCGATCTCGTCCGCACCGGGCGTCTGCCCGGGCAGGTAGATGCCCCGCCCGTCGAAATCGGTCAGCGGGCAAAGCCCCGTCGTGTTCTGCCCGGGGTAAAGCGAAACGCCCGAAGGATCGCGATTGGCATCAATTACATAGCGGTGGAAGCTCGCCCGCACCACAGTCGCACCGGGCAAGAGCCCGTCATAGACCCGGTCGATATGCCAGTCGGTATCGGCCAGCGCGCGGCCCGTATCGTTCAGCCGTGCATGGATGTCGGCGGGCACGTAAGTCCCGCCATGCGGCTGGGCGAGCAGGACAGGCCCCTCTCCGGATATGACCTCGACCGGCATCATGCCGCCACCTCGACAAGCGCGCCGCTGACCACCAGACGCCGCGCGGCTTCGATATCCGGCGCGAGATAGCGGTCGGCGCCCAGCGTCGGCACATCGGCGCGCAGCCGCGCCAGCACCCGCTGCAACGCCACTGACGTCACCAGCGGCGCGCGCGCCTCTATGCCTTGCGCGGCACACAGCGCCTCGACCGCAAGGATCACCGACAGGTTGTCGGCCATCCGCGCCAGCCGGAACGCGCCATGGGCGGCCATGCTGACGTGATCCTCCTGATTGGCGGATGTCGGCGTCGAATCCGTCACACAGGGGTTCGCAAGGTGCTTGTTCTCGCTCATGAGCGCGGCGGTGGTGACCTCGGCGATCATGAAGCCGGAATTCAGCCCCGGATCGGGCGTCAGGAACGGCGGCAGATCGTGGCTGAGCGTCGGGTCCACCATCAGCGCCACGCGCCGCTGGGCGATGGCGCCGACTTCCGCCAGCGCCAGCGCGATCTGGTCGGCGGCGAAGCCCACGGGTTCGGCATGGAAATTGCCACCCGAAACGATCCGCCCGGTCTCGACCAGCACCAGCGGGTTGTCGGTGACCGCGTTCGCCTCGATTTCAAGCGTCCGGCCCGCCGCGCGGATCACGTCCCAGGCCGCGCCCACGACCTGCGGCTGGCAGCGGATGCAGTAGGGGTCCTGCACGCGGGTGTCGCCTTCGCGGTGGCTTTCGCGGATCTCGGAGCCGTCCATCAACTCGCGCATCCGCGCCGCGACCCCGATCTGGCCGGGATGGCCGCGCAGGGCGTGGATTTCCGCCAGAAGCGGCGCGGTCGATCCCATGATCGCGTCCGTCGTCAGGGCCGAGATCACGATGGAATTCGCGACCAGATCCTCGGCCCGGAAATACCCCGCCAATGCGCAGGCGGTGGAAAACTGGGTGCCGTTGATGAGCGCCAGCCCCTCTTTCGGGCCAAGAACGACAGGCGCGAGCCCCGCGCGCGCAAGCGCCTGCGCGCCCGGCAGGGTAACGCCTTCAAAGACCGCTTCGCCCTCGCCGATCATCACCGCCGTCATGTGGGCCAGCGGGGCCAGATCGCCCGAGGCCCCGACCGAACCCTGATGCGGCACCACGGGCGTCACCCCCGCCGCCAGCATGTCCTGCAACAGCGCGCAGATCTCCCACCGCACGCCCGATGCGCCCCGGCCCAGCGACAGAAGCTTCAGCACCATCATCAGCCGCGTGAGATCTTCCGCCAGCGGCGCGCCGACACCGCAGCAATGCGACAGGATCAGGTTGCGCTGCAATTGCGCGGTGTCCTTCGCGGCGATCTTGCGGCTGGCAAGCTTGCCGAAGCCCGTGTTCACGCCATAGACGGCCTCGCCCCCCTGCGCGGCCCCGGCCACCAGCGCCGCGGCCCGGTCGATGCCCGTCCGCGCGCCGGGATAAAGCCGGGGCGACAGGCCCCGCGTCCAGATCGCGCGCAGATCGTCCAGCGTGACGGAACCGGGGGTCAGGATCATAGGGCACCTCCGAAAATGCGCCGGTGAAGCGGGTTGAACCCGATGCGATAGGCCAGCTCGGCGGGCGCCTCGGCATCCCAGATTGCAAGGTCCGCCAGCATCCCGGGCGCGATCACGCCGCGGTCGCGCAGGCCCAGCGCGCGGGCGGCGTGCGCGGTGACCCCCATCAGCGCCTCGGCCGGGGTCAGCCCGAAGAGCGTGCAGCCCATGTTCATCGCCAGAAGGACCGAGGTCAGCGGCGACGACCCCGGGTTGCAATCGGTGGCCAGCGCCATCGCCACACCATGGTCGCGGAAGGCCTGCACCGGCGGGGCCTGACGTTCGCGCAAGGTATAGAACGCCCCGGGCAAGAGAACGGCGACCGTTCCGGCCTGCGCCAGCGCGCGGGCGTCATCTTCGGTCGCGTATTCGAGATGATCGGCCGACAGCGCACCATGGCGCGCGGCAAGCGCCGTGCCGCCCAGATGCGAGAGCTGTTCGGCATGGAGCTTCACCGGCAGCCCAAGCGCCTGCGCGCGGTCGAAGACGCGGGCGATCTGGGCGGGGGAAAAGGCGATCCCCTCGCAGAACCCGTCCACCGCATCGACCAGCCCCTCTGCATGGGCGGCGTCGAGCGTCGGCAGGCAGACCTCGTCCAGATAGGCATCCGCCCGGCCCGCATATTCGGGCGGCACGGCATGCGCCCCCAGATAGGTTGTCTTCACCGTGACGGCCCGGCGTTCGCCCAGCGCGCGGGCCGCGCGCAGCATCGCCAGTTCACTGTCGCGCTCAAGCCCATAGCCCGACTTGATCTCGACCGTGGTCACCCCTTCCGCGATCAGCGCGTCGAGACGCGGCAGCGCCTGATCAGCGAGCGCATCTGCGCCCAGCGCGCGCGTGGCGCGCATGGTCGATACGATCCCGCCGCCGGCCTTGGCGATCTCTGCGTAACTGGCCCCGTTCAGACGCGCTTCGAACTCGCCCGCGCGGTTGCCGCCGAAGACCAGATGCGTGTGGCAGTCGATCAGCCCCGGCGTCACCAGACGCCCCTGCAGATCATGGCGCGGCAGCCCGGCATGGGCCGCAGGCACGTCGCGCCCGACATGGGCGATGCGCTCGCCCGTCACCACGATCACGCCGCGGTCGATCAGCGCGTCGCCGGTCATCGGCGCGATGCGGGCATCGGTGAGGACGTAGGACATGGGCTTGACCCGGGTTATGTCTGCGGTATTTCTATTATGTATAGACATATTGAAAACCGAGTCGCAAGCCCATGCACACGCTGACCGCCCGCACCGCCCTTCTGCCCGATGGCTGGGCCAATGACGTCGCCATCACCCTCGACGATGCAGGCCGCATCGCGCAGGTGACGAAAGGTGCGGGCCCCGCGACGCATGACATCCTTCTGCCCGCACCCGCGAACCTGCATTCGCACACGTTCCAGCGCGCGATGGCGGGCCTGACCGAACGGCGCGGCCCCGATGCAAGCGACAGTTTCTGGACCTGGCGGCGGCTGATGTTCCGCTTTCTCGACCAGCTGACCCCGGACGATATCGAGGCAATCGCCGCCTTCGCCTTCGCAGAGATGCTGGAAGCGGGCTTCGCCCGGGTGGCCGAGTTCCACTACCTTCATCACGCCCCGGGCGGTGTGCCCTATGCGGACCCGGCCGAGACAAGCGCCCGCATCGCCGCGGCCGCGACAGGGGCGGGCATCGGGCTGACGCTGCTGCCGGTCCTCTATTCGCAGGGCGGTGTCGACGGACGGGCGCTCGCACCCGGGCAGGTGCGGTTTGGCTGCGATATCGACGCCTTCGCGGGGCTGATGCAGGGCGCGGGCCGGGTGGTGGCAGGTCTGCCAGCCGATTGCGGGCTGGGCGCGGCACCCCATTCCCTGCGCGCGGTGCGTCCCGACGATCTGGCCCATGTCGCCGCCCTGACCGACGGGCCGCTGCACATGCATCTGGCCGAACAGGTGCCCGAGGTGGACGAGGTGCAGGCCGCCTACGGCGCGCGCCCGGTGGACTGGGCGCTGGCCAACATGGAGATCGGGCAGCGCTGGTGCCTGATCCACTGCACCCAGA
>CAZNMV010000023.1:0-12668 GCA_964573835.1 uncultured Aestuariivita sp.
GAATAGCGGCGATAGCCGGTTTCGCGTTCGGCATCGACGGGGAAGATGACGGCGGCGATGTTCTGCGCGCGGTAATGGGCGGCGGTTTCGGGAATCGTCGGCGGGTGCTGCCACGGCGCACCGAAATAGCGCGCCATGGTCGATTGCAGATCGTCATAGCCGTCGTCGTCATGGCAGCCGCAAGGTTCTTCGGCATGGGTGTGGATGTCGATGGCGCGCACCTTCGCGAGGTCGATCATGGTCTGGTCCCTTCGGTGATCAGCGTGGCGGGGTCGGCATTGTCGTAAAGGCGCGCCAGCAGGCCCGCGCGGCGGTCGAGCAGTTTGCGGAAGTTGACGCTGCCTTTTGCCGTGACCTCGCCATCGGCCATCGACAGCGGCTCGGCCAGGATCATCGCCCGCGCGACGCGGGTCGATTGAGACCCGCCGATGGCGGCCAGCCGGTCGCGGATCGTGGCCGCAAGCGACGGCACGATGAGGGCGCCTGCGTCTTCCGCCGCATCCGCGGCGGCGCGCGTCGCGGCCGAGGGCACGATGAAGACGCCGATCTCGTCGCGGTCGGCCCCCGTGACGATCACATCCGCCGCCACGTCGCCCAGCCGCCCCAGCACGTCGAGCCGCAAGGCCGCCGCCCGCACCCAGGTGCCGGAGGCAAGCTTGAATTCCTCGGACAGCCGCCCGTCGAAACGCAGGCCAAGATCCATGCGTGCGGGATCGACAAAGACCATCGCATCCCCGGTGCGGAAGAAGCCTTCCTCGTCGAAGGCCGCCGCGGTCTGGTCGGGCGCGTCGAGATAGCCTGAAAAGACGTTCGGCCCGCGCACCCGCACTTCGCAGCGCAGGTCGGCGTCGGGGATCAGCTTCACCTCGCCCCCCGGCAGCGGCACGCCGATGACGCCCGACCGGTCGGTCGGCTGGTGCTGCAGGAGATGCGCCGGCGCGGTTTCCGTCAGCCCCCAGGACGAGGTGAAGAGCGGCATCTCGCCCCGCACCTCGCGCGCCATGGCTTCGAGATCGGCCCAGACATCCTGCGCAAGGCTCGCGCCCGCGTAGAAAAGCATGTCGAGTTCCGCGAAGTACCGGCGGCGGAGATCGGCGTCGCGTTTCAGCTCGTCGCGGATCATGGCGAAGCCCAGCGGCACATTGAACGTCATCGTGCCGGTCTGCAGGCGCAGGTTTTCCAGCGTCCGGCCGATCAGATGCGGCGCGGGCTTGCCCCCGTCGACATAAAGCGCGCCGCCATGAGCAAGCATCATGTTGAAATTGTGCGACCCGCCGAAGACGTGGTTCCAGGGCAGCCAGTCGAGGATAAGCGGCGGGCGCGTCTTGAGAAACGGCAGGCCATGGGCGATCTGGGCCTGGTTCACGCACATCATGTGGTGCGTCGTCGGCACGCCCTTGGGCGCAGAGGTCGACCCGCTGGTCATCAGGATCTTGGCGACGGTGTCGGGGCCGACGCCTGCATGGGCCGCCGCAATGTCGCCGCCCGCGCGCATCAGATCGTCCAGACCATGCGCCCCCGGCCCGCCACGCGAGGTCAGCCGGATCATGCCCGCCAGTGCATCGCGCGTCAGCACATCGGCCAGTGCCTCGCCATCCTCGGCGAAGACGGCCTTCGGTTTGACAAGGCCTGCCGCGAAGTCGATCTGCCCGCGTGCCGCCGGGATCAGCCCGTATTGTTCGGCCAGCGGCACGATCACAAGGCCCACATACTGCGCAGCCATGGCCAGAAGGCCGTGATCGACGCTGTTGCCCGACACGATGAGAATGCGGTCGCCGGGTTCCAGCCCCAGACCAAGCAGACCGCCCGCCAGCGCGCGCGCCATGCCCTGTGCCGCGGCATAGCTCACCTCGCGCCAGCCGGGGCCGGAGCGTTCGGCAAGAAACACCGCGTCCGGCGTGCGCGCCGCCCAGTCGTCAAGCCAGTCGGTCGTGCGTGCCGCCACGGGGCCGAGTTCGGCCCGGGCGCGCAAGAGGATCGACCCGTCGGGCCGGTCCTCGCGGATCACGTCATGCGCGCGATACCTGTTGGTCATGGGCTGCCTCCCTCTGCATCCCGGCGTTGCGTTCGATGATGGTGAGTGCCGCGCGCAGGGCGTCGATCTGGGCGGGCGTCAGCCCGTCGAGAAGCCCCTCCTCCTGCGCCGCGACATCGGCCATGGCCTGTGTGAACAGACGCCGCCCCTCGAGCGTGGGGTGCAGCGCCTGGGCGCGGCGGTCCTCTGCATCCGTCTCGCGGCGCAGAAGGCCAAGAGCTTCGAGTTCGCCCACGATCTGGACAAGGTTCGGCCGTTCGATGGCCAGCGCCTCGGCCAGCTGCGCCTGCCGCAGGCCGGGGCGTTCCACCACCAGCGCCAGCACCGAAAAGGTCGTGCGCCGCAACCCGTGCCGGGCGAAGACGCGGGCGAAATCCGCCATGGCGGCGACCGAGGCGCGGCGCAGGCAATACCCCATGAGCGCGCGGAGCGAGGCGTCGGCGCCCGTCACCGGAACCTCGGCGTGCGCTTCTCGAGAAAGGCGCGCAGGCCTTCCTGCGCGTCGGGCGAGGTCTGGCTGAGTGCCGCACACAGGCTTTCGGTGAAGAGCCCGTCGGCCTTCGACATGTCCTCGATCCGGGCCAGCGCCTGGATCATGAAGTAGTTGGACAAGGGCGCGTTGTCCGCGACCTTTTCCGCCAGCTCGCGCGCCAGTGGCAGCGCCGCGCCCGCGTCGACCGCGTAATGGGCAAGGCCGAGGCGAAGGCCCTCTTCCGCGCCATAGGTGCGGCCCGTCAGCATCATCTCGGTCATGCGGTCGGCGCCAAGGATGCGGCCCACCCGCACCGTGGCACCACCGCCCACGAAGATGCCGCGCCGCCCTTCGGGCAGCTGGAAACGCACGGTGGCGTCGGCCACGCGCACATGGGTCGCCGCCGCGATCTCGAGGCCCCCGCCGATCACCGCGCCCTGCATGGCGCTCACCACGGCCCGCCCGCCGAACTGGATCTGGTCAAGGATGCGGTGCCAGTTGCGCGAATGATAGATCCCGGCCTCGGGCGTGCGTTCGGCATGTTCCGCCAGATCGAGGCCCGCGCAGAAATGATCGCCCGCGCCGGTCAGGATCACCACGCGCACCGCGTCGGGCAAGGCGTCGAAGGCGGCCTCGAGCGCGGCGATGAACGGGTCCGAGATCGCGTTGCGCTTGTCGGGGCGGTTCAGCGTGACGGTGGCGATGCGGCCATCGACGGCGGTTTCGACCAGCGGCATGGGCAGCCCTCCTGAGCGGCGGGAATGGTTATATCTGATAACTATCTTCCTGCGCCGCCGACTGTCAAGCCGCCGCGATGCCCCTTGCGCGGCTGTCGCCCGGGATTATTCTGCCGAAATGACAGCGATCTATTCCATGCCGGGCCATGTGATCCGGCGACTTCAGCAGATCTCGGCCTCGGTCTTCGCGGAAACGATGAAGGCCGAAGGGCTGGACCTGACCGCGCCGCAATTCGCGGCGCTCTTCATGCTGAACGACCACCCCGGGATCGATCAGGCGACGCTGGCGGGGCTCATCGCCTATGACCGGCCGACCATCGGCGGCGTGGTGGACCGGTTGGTGGGCAAGGGGCTCGTGACCCGCGTGACCAACCCCGAGGACCGGCGCGCCAAGCGGCTGGCGCTGACGGATGCGGGCCGCGATCTGCTGGTGCGGCTCATGCCGGTGGTGGCCTGCATGCAGGACGCGATCCTGCCGGGGCTGAGCGCGGCGGAACGCGCCGAATTCCTGCGGCTCGCGACCAAGGTGGCCGATGCGGGCAACGCGCTGTCGCGCGCGCCGCTTCTGCCCCTGCCCGTCAGGGATTAGGCGGCGGCCCGGCGGGCGTGTCGACGATCACGCGGTAGTTGCGCGGCTGGCGCGTCTGGAAGGTGCCCCAGACGTGGCGTTCCGCCGCCGCGCGGTCGAGGTCGAGCGTCGCGGTCAGGATGCCGCTGTCACCGCGCCCCATCTCGGCCACCATATTGGCCCGGTGATCGGTGCAGAAGGACCGGCCATAGAAGTCGAGGGTATAGCCGTCATCCGTCTCGGCCCCTGTACGGTTCGCCGCCAGAACGGGGACAAGGTTGACCGCCGCATGCCCGCGCATCGCTGCCTGCCACTGATCCGAGGTGTCCCAGTCGGGAAAGGACGGCTCGGACCCGATGGCGGTGGGATAGACCAGCAGTTCCGCCCCGCCCAGCGCCATGGCGCGGGCCATTTCGGGAAACCACTGGTCCCAGCAGATGCCGACGCCCAGCCGCAGATGCCGGGTCTGCCAGACCTGCGGGCCATCGGGGGACGGGTCGAAATAGGCGGTCTCGATATAGCCGTCGAAATCGGGGATGTGGCACTTGCGGTAGATGCCCAGCACCGCGCCGTCGGCGTCGATCACGGCGACGGAATTGTACAGACGGTCGCCCGCGCGTTCATAGAAGGACATGGGGATCACCGTGTCGGTGTCGCGGGCAAGGTCCTGAAAGCGCGCGATCATCGGGTGGCCGTCCGCGGGCCGGGCAAGATCGCGGTGGGCGGGGTTCACCGCCTTGCAGAAATAGGGCGTCGCGAACAATTCCGACGGCAGCACCAGATGCGCCCCGCCGCGCGCGGCTGTGGCGCACAGGTCGAAGACGCGGTTCAATGTCGTCTCTTCGTCCCAGTCGTGATGGGTCTGGATGGCGGCGACCTTCAGTTCCCGGGCCATGATTTTCCTTTCGGCTTTCGCGTTGTCCGGCCCATCCCTATCATGACCGGGATGCGCCTGATCAAGGATTATGCCGATGGCCCGCCGCATGCCCGCCGAATGGGAACCGCACCGCCGCTGCTGGATGGGCTGGCCCTTGCCGGCACTCTGGGGCCGCGATCTGGATGCGGTCGAACGCGACTATGCCGCCGTCGCCCATGCTGTGGCGCGGTTCGAACCTGTGGTGATGCTGGTCGATCCGTCTGCGGCGGCACGCGCGCGCAAGCGGCTGGGAGACGGCGTCGAGGTGGTCGAGGTGGCGATGGATGACGCCTGGCTGCGCGACAGCGGGCCGAGCTTTGTCGAAGAAGACGGCAGACTGGCGGGCGTCACATGGCGCTTCAACGGCTGGGGCGGGGCGAACCCGGAATTTGGCCATGACGCGGCCCTTGGCGCCTTCATCGCGGGCCGCGCGGGGGTCGCGCGCGTCCCGTCGGCTCTGGCGATGGAAGGGGGCGCCATCGCGGTGGACGGGGCGGGCACGCTTCTGACGACCGACACCGTCGCCTTCAACGCCAACCGCAACCCGGGCCTGTCGCGCGATCTGGCCGAAGCCGAATTCGCCCGCACGCTGGGGGTGTCCAAGGTCATCTGGCTGCCCGGCAGCGACCGGGAATTCGGCACCGACGGGCATATCGACGGCATGGCCTGTTTCACCGCGCCGGGGCAATTGCTGTTCGAGCGCGCCGCGCCGCACGGCCCCTCCCATGCGATCAGCGAGGCCAACAGGCAGGCGCTGGAAGGTCAGAAAGATGCGCAGGGCCGCCCCATCGAGATCACCTATATGGACGAGGCACCCGCACCCGCCCGGGCCGACCGCCGCGGCGACTGGGGCTACTGCCTGTCCTATGTGAACTTCTACATCGCCAATGGCGGCATCGTGATGCCCCGCTATGGCGTGCCCGAGGATGATGCCGCGCGCGAGATCGTCGCCCGCGCCTTTCCGGGCCGCGAGGTGGTTCAGGTGGACATCACCACGCTGGCCGGCGGCGGCGGCGGCATCCAAGGCGTCTCCCAGCCGCACCCCCTGTTTCCCGCGGGTGCGGCATGAGCGGTACAGGCATCCGCCCGGGCGAGACGCGCATCGACCTGCCCGAGGCCGACGACGCGCGGCTGCGCTTCATCGGCGTGATCCGCACCCCCTATGCCACCCGGGCCGACTGCCCGCGTCAGGGGCGCAAGGACGGGCCCGAGTGCCGCCTAGTGCTGAACCCCGAATGGGCACCGGCGCTGGCGGGGCTGGAGGACGTGGCGCGGATCGAGGTGCTTTACTGGCTCGACCAAAGCCGCCGGGATCTCGTCACGCAGGCCCCGCATGGGCGGCCCGCGCCCACGGGGACGTTTTCGCTCCGCTCACCCGTCAGGCCCAACCCCATCGGGCTGTCGCGGGTGAAGCTGGTCCGCGTCGAGGGACGCGAGGTCGTGGTGCGCGGGCTCGACTGCGTCGACGGCACGCCGCTTCTGGATATCAAGCCGCTCCGCTGCCCCGAAGCGCCCTGAACCGCGCCAGCCAGCCCAGCGTCGCGTCGGTATCGTCCCCGCAGCGGTATTCGGCACCGAGCGGCCTGTCCCAGCCCAGCGCCGCGAGATGCGCGAAGATATGGGCGAAGTCGATCTCGCCCCGGTCGGGCGGGCCGCGGTCGGGGACGGACGCGAACTGGATATGTCCGATCACCGGCATCAGGTCCGACAGACGCCGGGTCAGGTCGCCCTCCATGATCTGGACGTGATAGCAGTCGAACATGAGCTTCAGGTTCGGCAGCGCGAGGTCGTCGATCACCGCGCGCGCCTCTGCCGTCGTGGCAATGACATAGCCCGGCGCGTCGCGGGTGTTGAGCGGTTCGATCACGACGCCGATGCCCTGCGCGGCGGCGGCTTTGCAGGCATAGGACAGGTTGGCGCGGAAGGTAGCAAGCGCTTCGGGCCCGCGCGCAGCGCCGCCCATCACATGGACGTGGCCCGCGCCGATGTCGGCGGCATAGGCGACGGCTTCGTCGATGGCGGCGCGCGCCTCTGCCCCGCGGCCGGGCAGCGCTGCCAGGCCGTTCTCGCCCGCGCCGCCGCGCCGCGTGTTGAGCCCGAGCATGGGCAACCCCGTGTCGCGCAGGGCGCGGGCGACATCGGCGGCCGGCGTGTCATAGGGCCAGTGGCATTCGACCGCGTCAAAGCCCGCCGCATGGGCCGCGCGGATCGCATCGGGCAGAGGCCGGTCGGCCCAGAGAAACCCGAGATTCGCCGAGAACCGCATGACACCCCCATCGCGGCCCCCTGCCGCGGTCCGCGACGCTAACCCGGGCTGCGGGGCCTGCCAAGCTGCGGCGTCCGGGCGACTCGCCGCCGGCGCTTTTCAAGCCAAAACAGAGCCGTTCAAGAGGTGCGGCATAAAATGTCACACCCCCTTGCGCCGAAATCGGCGGCACTTTGCCCAAGCACCGGGCAGAGCTTGCACGGGCGGCGTTGACACCGGATCGCCTTCTTCAACAGGGAAATTTTCCCGTGCCGCAACGTAAATTTACAATAATCTGCAGCGCAGCGAAAATACTTTACAAGCAAATCCAATAAATTCCATAGTTTATTCCCTTATTTTCAAACGCTGATATGATGCGCGCGGGGGAGATTGCGCGACGTTTCCTCCGGCCCTCCGCCCGCAAGGGCACATCTGCAATCCTGTTGAAGGAACCCCGCATGAGCGATTCCGCGCAAACCGCCGCATCCGGCATGACCGTCTATCCGCCCTCTTCCGACATGGTGGCCAAGGCCCATGTCGATGCCGCGAAGTACGACGCGATGTATGCCGCCTCGATCTCGGACCCCGACGCCTTCTGGGGGGAACACGGCAAGCGGATCGACTGGATCAAGCCCTATACACAGGTGAAGAACACCAGCTTCAAGCTGGGCGAAGTTGCGATCAAGTGGTTCGAGGACGGCACGCTCAACGTCAGCGCCAATTGCATCGACCGCCACCTGGCCACCCGCGCCGATCAGACCGCGATCATCTTCGAGCCCGATGATCCGAACGAGCCGGCAAAGCACATCACCTATGCCGAACTGCACCGCAACGTGTGCCGGATGGCCAACATCTTTGAGAGCCTCGGCATCGGCCGGGGCGACCGCGTGGTGATCTACCTGCCGATGATCCCCGAGGCGGCCTATGCCATGCTGGCCTGCGCGCGCATCGGCGCCATTCATTCCATCGTCTTCGCGGGCTTTTCGCCCGACGCGCTGTCGGCGCGGATCAACGGCTGCGACGCCAAGCTGGTCATCACCGCCGATCACGCCCCGCGCGGCGGCCGCAAGACGCCGCTCAAATCCAACACCGACGCCGCGCTTTTGCATGTGATGCATGACTGCAAGTGCCTTGTGGTGCGCCGCACCGGCGACCAGACCACCTGGGTCGACGGGCGCGACTTCGACTACAACGAGATGGCGCTCGAGGCCGACGATTACTGCGCGCCGGCCGAGATGAACGCGGAAGACCCGCTCTTCATCCTCTACACCTCGGGCTCCACCGGCCAGCCCAAGGGCGTCGTGCACACCACGGGCGGCTATCTTGTCTATGCCGCGATGACGCACGAGATCACCTTCGACTATCAGGAAGGCGACATCTACTGGTGCACGGCGGATGTGGGCTGGGTCACCGGCCACAGCTATATCGTCTATGGCCCGCTGGCGAACGGTGCGACCACGCTGATGTTCGAAGGCGTGCCCACCTGGCCCGACGCGAGCCGCTTCTGGCAGGTCTGCGAGAAGCACAAGGTGAACCAGTTCTACACCGCCCCCACCGCGATCCGCGCGCTGATGGGTCAGGGCACCGATTATGTCACCAAATGCGACCTGTCGTCCCTGCGCATCCTCGGCACCGTGGGCGAGCCGATCAACCCCGAAGCCTGGAACTGGTACAATGACGTCGTGGGCAAGGGGAAATGCCCCATCGTCGACACCTGGTGGCAGACCGAAACCGGCGGCCACCTGCTGACCCCCCTGCCCGGCGCCCATGCGACCAAGCCCGGCAGCGCGATGAAGCCCTTCTTCGGGGTGCAGCCCGTCGTGCTCGACCCGCAATCGGGCGCGGAGATCCACACCTCGCCCACCGAAGGGGTGCTGGCTCTCAAGGACAGCTGGCCCGGCCAGATGCGCACCGTCTGGGGCGATCACGAGCGTTTCGAGAAGACCTATTTCGCCGATTACAAGGGCTACTACTTCTCGGGCGACGGCTGCCGCCGCGATGCGGACGGCGATTACTGGATCACCGGCCGCGTCGATGACGTCATCAACGTCTCGGGCCACCGGATGGGCACCGCCGAAGTCGAAAGCGCGCTCGTCGCCCATGTCGCCGTGGCCGAGGCCGCCGTGGTCGGCTACCCGCATGACATCAAGGGACAGGGCATCTATTGCTATGTCACCCTGATGAACGGGGTCGAACCGACGGAAGACCTGCGCAAGGAACTGCGCGCCTGGGTGCGCACGGAAATCGGGCCCATCGCATCGCCCGACGTCATCCAGTGGGCCCCCGGCCTGCCCAAGACGCGGTCGGGCAAGATCATGCGCCGCATCCTGCGCAAGATCGCCGAGAACGACTTCGGCGCGCTGGGCGATACCTCGACATTGGCCGATCCGTCCGTCGTGGACGACCTGATCGCCAACCGGGCGGTCAAGTGAGCGTCGTCGAGATGGACAGCCCCGTGACCACGACGCCTGCCGTCCTGATCCTGCTGGGGCCTCCGGGCGCCGGCAAGGGCACGCAGGCGCGCATGCTGGAGAACCGCTTCGGCCTCATCCAGCTCTCCACCGGTGACCTCTTGCGCGCAGCCGTCGCCGCCGGAACCGAAGCCGGTCGCGCCGCGAAGGCGGTGATGGAGGCGGGCGATCTCGTCAGCGACGACATCGTCATCGCCATCCTGCGCGACCGTCTGGGCGAGGCCGATGTCGCCCGCGGCGTCATCCTCGACGGCTTTCCCCGCACCACCGTTCAGGCACAGGCGCTCGACGCGCTTCTGGCCGAGACCGGCCAGCGCATCAACGCGGCCGTCAGCCTTGACGTGGACGACGCCGCGATGGTCGACCGCATCTCGGGCCGGTTCACCTGCGGGTCCTGCGGCGAAGGCTATCACGACAGGTTCAAACCCACTGCGCGCGCGGGCGTCTGCGACACGTGCGGCGGCACCGACATGAAGCGGCGCGCCGACGACAAGGCGGAAACCGTGGGCCAGCGGCTGCAGGCGTATCACGCCCAGACAGCGCCGCTGATCGCCTATTATGCGAACAAGGGTGTTCTGCAATCGATCGACGCCATGGGCGACATCGATGCGATTGCAGGCGCGCTTGCCAACATCGTCCGTGAGGCGATGACCTGAGAGGGAACCGGGATCCGGCGGGATCCCGTTCCATGGAGGAGAGGAGGAACCGCATCATGGCGGACCAAAAAACGCAAGGCTCGGACAACGGCGCCTACTGGGCGGCCAACATCCGGATCATCATGATCAGCATGGTGATCTGGGCGCTGGTCTCGCTTGGCTTCGGCATCGTGCTCCGACCGCTACTGTCGGGCATCCCGATCGGTGGGACCGATCTGGGCTTCTGGTTTGCACAGCAGGGATCGATCATCGTCTTTATCGTGCTGATCTTCAACTACGCCCGGTACATGAACAAGCTCGACCGTGAACACGGCGTCGACGAAGAATAAGGGACAGGGAAGCAACACATGGATCAGTATACACTGAACCTGCTGGTCGTGGGCGCGTCCTTTGCGCTCTACGTCGGCATCGCGATCTGGGCACGGGCCGGATCGACCTCGGAATTCTATGCCGCCAACCGCGGCGTCAACCCCGTCGTCAACGGCATGGCGACCGCCGCGGACTGGATGTCGGCGGCATCGTTCATCTCGATGGCGGGTCTCATCGCCTTCGTGGGCTACGGCAACTCGTCGTTCCTGATGGGCTGGACCGGCGGCTACGTGCTGCTTGCCATGCTTCTCGCACCCTACCTGCGGAAGTTCGGCAAGTTCACCGTGCCGGAATTCATCGGTGACCGCTTCTACAGCCAGGGCGCACGCCTTGTGGCGGTGATCGCGCTGATCGTCATCTCGGTCACCTACGTGATCGGGCAGATGACCGGCGCGGGTGTGGCCTTCTCGCGCTTCCTCGAAGTGGAGAGCTCGACCGGCCTCTACATCGCGTCCGCGGTCGTGTTCTGCTACGCCGTTCTCGGCGGCATGAAGGGCATCACCTATACCCAGGTCGCGCAGTACATCGTGCTGATCATCGCCTACACCATCCCGGCGGTCTTCATCTCGCTGCAACTGACCGGCAACCCGATCCCGGGTCTGGGCCTGTTCAGCACCCACACCGAAAGCGGCCTGCCGCTGCTGGTGAAGCTGAATGAAGTGCTGCTGGAACTGGGCTTCAACGACTATACCGGCCAGCACGGTTCGACCTTCAACATGTTCCTGTTCACCCTGTCGCTGATGATCGGCACCGCGGGCCTGCCCCACGTCATCATCCGCTTCTTCACCGTGCCGAAGGTGTCGGACGCACGTTGGTCGGCAGGCTGGGCGCTGGTCTTCATCGCGCTGCTCTATCTCTCGGCTCCGGCCGTGGGTGCGATGGCGCGTCTGAACATCATCGACACGCTCTGGCCGAACGGCACGCAGGGCGAGGCGATCCTGGTCGACGAAAAGCCCGACTGGATGCTGAACTGGGAACGCACCGGTCTTCTGAAGTTCGAAGACAAGAACGGTGACGGCCGGATCCAGTACTACAACGACGCCAATGCCGCGATGCAGGAAAAGGCCACCGCCAATGGCTGGGCCGGCAACGAGATGACCACCTTCAACCGTGACATCCTCGTTCTTGCCAACCCCGAGATCGCACAGCTTCCGGGCTGGGTGATCGCGCTGATCGCCGCAGGCGGTCTGGCGGCAGCCCTTTCGACCGCTGCCGGTCTGCTGCTTGCGATCTCGTCTGCGATCTCGCACGACCTGATCAAGAGCCAGATCAACCCGAACATCTCGGAAAAGGGCGAACTTCTTGCCGCCCGGATCTCGATGGCGTTCGCGATCGCGCTGGCGACATACCTGGGTCTGAACCCGCCGGGCTTCGCCGCCCAGGTGGTGGCACTGGCCTTCGGTCTGGCGGCTTCGTCGATCTTCCCGGCGCTGATGATGGGCATCTTCTCGAAGCGGATCAACTCGGCCGGCGCCATCGCGGGTATGACGGTCGGTCTGCTCTCGACGGTTCTCTACATCTTCACCTACCTCGGCTGGTTCTTCATTCCGGGAACCAACATGCTGCCGAACACCGTCGACAACTGGCTCTTCGGCATCTCGCCGCTGGCCTTCGGGACGGTGGGTGCTCTCCTGAACTTCATCGCCGCCTATGTGGTGTCGGGCATGACCAAGGAGACCCCGCAGGAGATCAAGGACCTCGTCGACAGCGTGCGTGTCCCGCGCGGTGCCGCAGGCGCGATCGACCACTAAGACCATCGGTCGGGGCGTCCCTGCGACGCCCCGCCCCTTTGCAAGCCCGTCCCGTCCAAGTCACCTTGGGCGGGACGTCTCTTGAAGCAGGTGCGCAATGCCCCAGAACCCAGACGGAATTGCCCGCTTCCTGACCATGGTCCATCCCTATGACGGGCTCGACCATGCGCGGCTCGACGATCTGGTGCCGCGCTTCCAGCCCCTGCGCATCAGTGCCGGAGACGAGGTCTACCGCCTCGGCCAGCCGCTTGCCGGGCTCTACATCGTGCAGGAGGGCGAGATCGAGGTCACCGACGACAACGGCGAACCCGTCTCGATCCTTGGCCCCCGCAATTCCTTCGGCGAACGCGGCCTGACCCGCGACGGCATCGCCGTGACCAGCGCGCGCGCCGCGCAGGACAGCCTGCTTCTGCTGCTGCCCAAGGTGGACTTCGAGACGCTGATGGCA
>CAZNMV010000023.1:12678-17005 GCA_964573835.1 uncultured Aestuariivita sp.
ATCTGCACGCCGCACCGCGCGGTGGCGGTGGATGCGCTGATCCGAAAGGTGCCGTGATGACCCCTGTGAAAACCGAACGCGATGGCCCGATCCTGCTGGTGACGCTGGACCGGCCCAAGGCCAACGCCATCGACCTTGCCACCAGCCGCGTCGCCGACCTGATGGCGCATCCGCCGCTGACCTGCCCGCCCGAGACCAGCGTGAAGGCCGCCGCGCAGGCGATGGCCGCACGGCATGTTTCGTCGATCTGCGTGGCGGATGGCGCTCGGCTTCTCGGCATCGTCACCGTGCGCGATCTGTCCAGCAAGGTGGTGGCGGGCGGCCTGTCCGGCGACACGCCCGTGTCACAGGTGATGACGCCTGGCCCCGTCACCCTCGCGCCGTCGGCCATCGGCTCGGACGTGCTGCATCAGATGATGGAGCGGCGCATCGGCCATGTGCCCATCGTCGAGGGCGACCGACTTGTGGGCATCGTCACCCAGACCGATCTCACCCGCTTTCAGGCCGTCAGTTCCGCCGAGCTTGTGAGCCGCATCGCGCGCGCCGACACCGCCGCCGAGATGGCCCGCGTCACCGCCGAGATCCCGCGCCTGCTGGTGCAGCTGGTCGCGGGCGGCAACCGGCACGAAGTGGTCACGCGGCTCATCACCGACATCGCCGACACCGCGACCCGCCGCCTGCTGGCGCTGGCCGAAGAACGGCTCGGTCCCCCGCCGGTGCCTTATCTCTGGCTTGCCTGCGGCAGTCAGGGGCGGCAGGAACAGACCGGCGTCAGCGATCAGGACAATTGCCAGTTCCTGCATGACGACGCGACCGAGGCGGATCAGGCCTATTTCCTGCAACTGGCGAAATTCGTCAGCGACGGGCTCGACGCCTGCGGATACTTCTTCTGCCCCGGAGACATGATGGCCACGAACCCGCGCTGGTGCCAGCCGGTGCGCGTCTGGCGACAGTATTTCCGCGGCTGGATCGCCAAGCCCGACCCGATGGCCCAGATGCTGGCCAGCGTCATGTTCGACCTGCGCCCGATCGGCGGGGACCGCAGCCTCTTCGACGGCCTTCAGGCCGAGACGCTCGCCGCGGCCAGCCGCAATTCGATCTTCGTGGCGCACATGATCTCGAACTCGCTCAAGCACACCCCGCCCTTGGGCCTCTTGCGGGGCTTCGCCACGGTCCGGTCGGGCGAACACCGCAACACGCTCGATCTCAAGCACAACGGGGTGGTGCCGGTGGTGGACCTTGGCCGCGTCTATGCGCTGCAGGGCCGGCTGTCTGCTGCCAACACGCGCGCACGGCTCGAAGCCGCCGAAGGTGCGGGCGTGATCAGCCCGTCCGGCGCGCGCGATCTGCTTGACGCCTATGACCTGATCGCCGAGACGCGGCTGACCCACCAGGCCGACCAGATCAAGGCTGGCCGCAAACCCGACAACTTTCTGGCGCCCACCGATCTGTCGGACTTTGAGCGAAGTCATCTGCGGGATGCCTTCGTCGTGGTAAAGACGCTGCAATCGGCGCTGGGGCACGGCAAGGGGATGCTGGGCTGAGAACTGGGGAAGACGCCCGCACAGGGGCGGACGGAGGAGTAAGGGAATGATCCTTGAAATGATCGGGACCGTGGTGGCGGGTATCGCCGCGGCGGGTCTCGTGCTGATCGCGCGGCACCTTCTGGGCGAACGCGTGCCCAAGTGGCTGATCCCCATCGCGGCGGGCGCCGGCATGCTCACGGCAACGATTTCCAGCGAATACGGCTGGTACGGCCGCACGGTCGACGCCCTGCCCGCAGAGATGAAGGTGGCTCAGACCGTGGAAAGCCGCGCGCCCTGGCGGCCCTGGACCTATGTCATCCCCTTCGTCGAACGCTTTGTCGTCGTCGATACCGGCAGCACGCGGCTGAACCCCGCCGTGCCGGGCCAGCGGATTGTCGATCTTTACTTCTTCGGGCGCTGGGCGCCGGTCAACAAGGTGTCGGCGCTGCTCGACTGCGAAGGCAACCGCCGCGCGGCCCTGGTCGAGGGGACAAGCTTCGACGACACAGGTCAGGTCGCCGGGGCCAGCTGGAACTCTGTCACGGCGGACGATCCCATCTTGCGTGTGGGCTGCGGGGTGTCGTGATGCTGACCCGGCTCAGCCTGCGCCTGCGCGTCTTTCTCTTCTTCTGCCTGCTGGCACTGGGGGGGATCGCGATCACGGCGGGCGGGCTGGTGGCGGGCTACCGGCGGGTGAACGACCCTGCCCTGCTTGATGCCTATGTGTTCAGCGGCATCGTCATTTCCTTCCTCGTGCTGGCGCTGGTCACCGGGGTCTGGCTGCTGTTCGACGAAAACGTCGCCAAACCCATCGAACGGATCGCCGCGGGCCTGCGCGCTCAGGCCCATGCCGGGGTAAGCGGCGCGATCGACGCCCATGCGGCGCGGTATCTGGGCGATCTGGCCCCTGCCGCCTGCGCCGTCGCCGACCGGATGACCGACAACGCCCAGAGCGCGGCGGAAGCCGTGGCCATGCAGACCGCGCGGCTGGCCGCCGAGAAGGACCGCCTCACCGCGCTTCTGTCGGACATTCCCGTCGCGATGATCCTCGTGAACCCGGCGCATCAGATCGTGCTCTATGACAGCCAATCCGCCGCGATCCTGGCGCAGGTGGCCCATCCCCGGCTCAATGCCTCGCTTTTCGACTATTTCGACCGCGCCGCGCTGGAAGAGGGTTATGCCCGCATGATCCGGTCAGGGCGCGAGACGGGCGTGCAGCTGACCGGCGCAGACGGCGCGCAAGGCTACGGCGCGCGGATGAAGCCCTTGGGCGACGCGCCGGGCTACATGCTGACGATCGACGCCGCCGAGGCGCGCATCGCGCCGGACGCCGCGCGCCCGTTGATCTATGACTTCGATCTCCTGTCCGCCGAGGTGCCGCCCGAACTCGAACACCGGCCGATCCGGTCGCTCACCTTCTGCGTCTTCGACAGCGAAACGACAGGCCTTCTGCCCCACAAGGACGACGTGGTGCAGATCGCGGGCCTGCGCGTCGTCAATGGCCGCATAATCGAGGGCGAGGTCTTCGACACGCTGGTGAACCCGGGCCGCCCGATCCCGCCGGCCTCGACCAAGGTGCACAAGGTGTCCGACGCGATGGTGCAGGGCGCGCCCGATTTCGTCGCCGCGGGGCGGCGGTTCCACACGTTTTGCAGGGATGCGGTGATCGTCGCCCATAACGCGCCCTTCGACATGGCATTCCTGCGGCGCGAAGCGGGGCGCATGGGGGTCGACTGGGATCATCCGATCCTCGACACCGTGCTGCTGTCGGCCGTGCTGTTCGGGGCCAGCGCGACGCATACGCTTGACGCGCTCTGCGACAGGCTGGGCGTCAGCATCCCGGCGGCGTTGCGCCACACCGCGCTTGGCGATGCACGGGCCACGGCCGAGGTGCTGTGCCGGATGCTGCCCATGCTCGAGGCGCGCGGCATGACGACCTTCGGCGCGGTCAAGGCCGAAACGGGCAAGCACGGGCGACTTCTGGAAGACTTGACCTAGGGTCCTGACCCTGCGCCATTGTCGCGCCGCATTCGCGGGTTACCTTAGCGCTAAGGCAAGGCAGACAGGCAGCGCACCCGTGACGATCCCGACCCAATTCGTTGGACATTCCGCTGTCCCTCTGTCAGCAGAGGCGGCGATGACCGAGACAACCTTCACACCCGGCCCCGACACCGCGCGCGCGTTCCGCGAGGCGCTGGGATGTTTCGGCACGGGCGTGACCGTGGTCACGGCGGTGTCGGACGGTGCGCCCATCGGGATGACGGCGAATTCCTTCGCCTCGCTCTCGCTCGACCCCGCACTGGTGCTCTGGGCGCCTGCCAAGTCGTCCCGCCGGTACGCCGCCTTCATCGGGGCGGAACATTTCACAATCCACATCATGGCCGAGGATCAGCACGAGCTTGCCCGCCACTTCGCGCAGGCCGGCAACGGGTTCGACCGCTTCGACTGGTCGCCCTCGCCCGACGGCGTGCCGGTGCTGGCGGGCTGCCTTGCCCGCTTCGACTGCACGCGCACGGCGCTGCATGATGGCGGCGATCACACCATCGTCGTGGGCCGGGTCGACCGCGCGGCCTGTCGCCCCGGGCGCGGCCTGATCTTCAAGCGCGGGCAATATGGCGGCTTCACCGGCGCCGACTGAGCCGCGCTTTCCCCTTCCCGCGCCGGGATTTTCGGTGCAAAATGACACTGTCTGATACGCGGCGTGGCGCTGAGCGCACCGCGCACGGATCTGCTGCTTGTACGCGCGCGTCCTTCGGGGCGCGCGCGGTCGCATCAAGCCCCCGAAAACGAAAAACGCGCGC
>CAZNMV010000023.1:17015-17562 GCA_964573835.1 uncultured Aestuariivita sp.
TTGCCGGCGGGCGTCGGGGGGGGCGCGGGGGGCCGACCCCCCCCCCCAAAAACCCAACCCCCCCCCCCCGCCGCCCCCGCGCCTCTGTCTTGCGAAGCCGTCGATCAGTTCAGCGCGGCATCCGTGATCGCGGACGTCCAGGCCCCTTCCGGCGCCTTGGTGATCACCGGGTCCGACCCGCCGGCGAGCAGCGTGGCGACCGTGCGCTCATAATCCGCCGGATCCAGCGCGCCGTTCGAGCCCGCCGTCAGCTTGGCGATTTCGCCCATCATGCGCTTCTGGTGGGTTTCGGTCTGCGCGCCGGTCTGGTCGTTGTCGAGCACGATCATCGCCGCCTCGTCCGGGTTCGCCTCGGCATATTTCCAGCCCTTCATCGAGGCGCGCACGAAGCGGACCATCTTGTCGGCGAAGGCCGGGTCGGAAAGGTTCTCTTCCAGCACGTAAAGGCCGTCTTCCAGCGTCGCGACGCCCTGGTCTTCGTACTTGAAGGTCACCAGATCCTCGGGGCTGACGCCCGCGTCGATGACCTGCCAGTATTCATTATAGG
>CAZNMV010000024.1:0-17313 GCA_964573835.1 uncultured Aestuariivita sp.
GGTGGATCATGTCCGCCCCGGTCGCCTGCTGCATGACCGTTCCGTTGACGCGCGTCACGAGTCTCATCTGCTCGACCGGTCCTGCCGCGTCGGTGGTGGTCAGCCAGGGGCCCCAGGACCCGGATGCGAGGAAGTTCTTCCCGGCATGGACGGAATGTTTCTGCCACCCGCGCACGGACCCTTCGTTCATGCACGAAAAGCCCGCGACATGGGACAGCGCGTCTTCCTCGGTCACATGACGACAGGTCCGGCCGATAACGGCGACGATCTCGCCTTCGAAATCGAAGGTCGCGGCGGCCTCGCCGCGCGGCCGTTCCAGGGGCGCGCCATGACCGACCAGCGTGTCGTCATGGCGGCCGAAGATCACGATGTTGTCGGTCTGGACAGTTTGCCCGGGGACCGGATAGGGCTTGCGGTAATTCAGCCCCACGCACAGCGTCTTCGACGGCGCGGGAATTGGCGGCAGGAACGCAAGACCTTCAGGGTCCAGCGCCGTCCCGCGGCAGTTCTCGGGAAGATCCGGCAGCTTTCCCGCCGCAAGAACCGACCTGAGATCGGGATACCGCGCCCCGAAATCCGGCGACACGGGCAGAACGCCCTCGGGCGTGACGAGGCCATAGGCGGGCAGGCCATCGGACAGAAAGCTGGCAATCCTCATCCGGTCACCTTCGGGAATGCGGCCTCGCGCGCACGGACCTCAGCGCTCAGCCGGTCGTTGACCGGGGTGGCGATGCCGCAGTGCCGGCCGATCGGCGGGATCGCCCCGTTGATGAAATCGATCTCCGAGGCGCGCCCGGCGAGATGGTCAAGCCGCATCGACGGGCTGGCGTGGCGGACCAGTTCGGCGAAGGCCGTGACATAGGCCTCGGGGTCGTCGAAGGAAAACGCCACGCCGCGTGCCTTGCCGCAGGCGTAAGCCTCGGCCATGGCGGCAAGCGCCTCGGACCAGCATGCGGGGCTGTCCATCAGTTCGCCCACGGTGCAGTCGTGAACCGTGCAGGGCGCCGACAGGGTCACGTTGCACAAGAGCTTTTCCCAGACCAGCTGATGAATGTCGGCGAAGGCCTGTGCCTGAAAGCCGGCCTGCCTCCAGACCTCCACAATCGCTTTCAGCCGGTCCGTTTCGCCGCCCGACACTTCACCCAGCCGGATCATCTTCATGGCCGCATGCCTGACATGGCCCGGACCCTTCATCGCCGCGCCGAACCCGTCGGCGACACCGAGAAGGACGGCGCTTTCCGGCAGATACGCGCCAAGGCGTTCCCCGGCCCCAAGTCCGTTCTGTATGGTCAGGACAGTCGCGCCGGACGTCATCACGTCGCGCACCGCACGCGCCGCATCGCCGACGCCCGCCGCCTTGGTCGCGATCACGAAAAGCCCAGCGCCCCGCGCCTGTTCCGCATCGGTCGACGCGGTGATGCCCGACACGACCCTGTCACCATCCGGGCCTTCCAGCCGCAGGCCGGACCGCGTGATGGCGGCGACATGGTCGGCCCAGGGGTCGATGGCGACGACGTCAAGACCGGCTTCCGCAAAGCGGGCAGCATAGACCGATCCCATCGCACCGGCACCGAAGATCGCGACTTTCATGCCTTCATACTCAAGTTATGCGCCCCGCTTCGAACAGGGCCGCGTGGTTCCGATGTATCGAAGGTCTTGCCTTGCATTATCTTTGACAAACGAGATTTCCGAGCGCTATGGATTGCAAAAAATTCATCCATGTCAGGGGCTGCGGTGCCGACTACGCTGAAAAGGCTGCCTTTGACGGCGCTTCGTACGTTCGAGTCCGCGGCGCGCCACCTGAGTTTCAAGGTTGCGGCCGAAGAGCTCAGCGTCAGCACGACAACGGTCAGCAACCAGATCCGGCAACTTGAAAAGGACTGGGGTTTCAAGCTGTTCCACCGCCACACGCGCGCCGTCAGCCTGACCGAGCGCGGCGCAGCGCTGGCACTGGTGCTCACCAAAGCCCTCGAAGACATCCGCGAGGAAATGGAGCGGCATCTCGCCGCCCCGCGCCGAAGGATCTCGATTGCCGTCGGTCCGATCTTCGGGGCCAGGTGGCTCGGGCCGCGTCTTGCGCGGTTCAGCCGGGACAATCCGGGGATCGAACTTGTGGTTCAGCAGGGGACGCGGATAACCAGCGCCCGGCAGATGCAGACCGACCTGGTGGTCGACTGGGGTATCGGCAAATGGCAGGGTCTCAAGGACACCCGGCTGCTCGACGTCCGCTATTCCCCCATCATCAGCCCTGAACTGGCCCGCCAGACCGGCCCGCTGACCCACCCCGCGCAGCTTGCCGCTCTGCCGATCCTGCACCAGCATGATCACACGGAGTGGCAGAACTGGTTCGAACTGGCCGGCTGCCCCGGTATCGGGATCGAGAACGAACTGACCATCGTCGATGCCAACACCGTTGAACGCGCGGTCAAGGACGGGCAGGGCGTTGCGCTGGGCGTCTTTCCCTTCATCGACCGCGACGTGGCGGCGGGCGTGTTGATCAAGCCCTTCGACATCGACCTGCAGCCGACCCGGGCCTATCACCTGCTGGAACGCCCCGACGCGCGCAGCAACCGGGCGATCCGGACAGTGTGCGAATGGATCGAAACCGAAGCGCAGGTGACCGGCGCGGTCAGTGAGCACCGCGGCTGAAGGCGGGCAGCGGACTTGGCTCTGTCAGGCCGCCATTGGGGGTCAGACGGTAGGCTGCACTGGTCCTGCGCGCAGAGACATAACCCCTGACTTCGCCATCCACCGCTACGATGCCGGCCCCGTCATCTATGGCAAAGGCCGCCATCCCGGGGTGCCGGGACGCAGCAAGATCGAACAGGGGTTTCCGGGCAGGTTCGGAATCGTAATGCGGGCAGACACCGCCCGCCACCGCACCAAGCCCCTGCAGAGGCTGGTATCCCGGCCCGCGGGAATCCGACAGGATCCAGTCGAACCAGCACGCGCCACCCGCACTGACACCGGCCAGAACGCAACCGGCTTTGTTGGCGGACAGAAAAGCGGCCCCAGCATGGCCTGAGGCAAGCCTGTCGATCAGGCGCGCGGTGTTCCCGCCGCCGAAATAGACCATGTCCTTTCCGGCAAGCCATTCCAGGATGTCGCCGTCACTGCAGCTTGCGGGCAGATGCGACAAGCAGCCCCCCGTGCCGCGAAACCTTGCATGGAACCTGTCGACACGCACCGCGTCGTCGTCATTGGCCCAGCCGATATAGCCAAGCGCCGGTCCGGGCGGCAGCAACCCCAGACAGAAGTCTTCCAGATCGCGGTCCGCGCCATGCGTGAACCCGCCACCTCCGAATGACACGATGACGCCGCCGCGTTTCATCAGGGCCTCTGACCGCCAGTGCAGCCCCAACCTGAGATCACAGCCCTGCCCGCCACAAGCCGAATTTTCGCCCGCGATGGATCAATTTTTCTGCATCCATACCGGCGCTTTTTTTCGTTTGACCGTGCCGTGCACCCAGCGGGACTGTCGATCAGGTTTCTCCGCCTGGCTGCGTTGGTTCGGAGGGACGCCAAAGGGAGGACAAAAGATGCGAATTTTTCTAGGAGTGGTATCGGGCCTTGCGCTTTCGGCGTCACTGGCCTGGGCCGAGCCGACCGGAGTCTTCCGGCAGGCGCACGAGGTCGGATCGGGCGCAGGATCGACTCTTGACCCGATTTCGAAAGGCCGCGTGTTCCAGATCACCGAAAAGATCATGAGCCGCCTTGTCCGGCCTGACATGGATGGACGCCCGTCACCGGATCTGGCGGTCAGCTGGTCCGCAAACGACAATGCCACCGAGTGGACGCTCGAACTGCGCAGCGGCGTCACCTTCCACGATGGTTCGACCTTCGGGTCCGAGGATGTCGTCTATTCGCTGGAGCGCGTCCTTGATCCGGAAATGGACAGCCCGGCGCGGTCGGCGATCGCGATGATCAGCAAGGTCGAGGCGGTCGATGCCGACACCGTCAAGCTGACCCTGGACAATTCCTTTGCCGACCTTCCGCTGCTTCTGATGGATTATCGCCTGCGGATGATCCCCGAAGGATCGGGCGACATGATCGCGACGACAGGTATCGGCACGGGGCCGTTCCGGCTGGTCCGCTTCGACGCGGAAGGCGTGACGAAGCTTTTGGCAAACATGGATTATTACGACGGTGCGCCGGGTGTCGCCGAAATGGAGATCATCGGCATTCCCGATGCGCAGGCGCGCCTGCAGGCCCTGCTGGGCGGTCAGATCGACATGGAACGCGGCATCACCGCCCAGCAGAGCGTGATGCTGGCGGGGTCCGACAAGTTCAGTATCCAGACGATCCCGACCGGCAACTGGCGCGGTCTGGTGTTCCGGACCGATGTCGCGCCCTTCGATGATGTGCGCGTGCGCAAGGCTCTGCGTCTTGCCGCCGACCGTCAGGGCATGGTCGATCTGGTCATGGGCGGCGGTGCGGTGATCGCCTGTGACAGCCCCGTCGGTCCGCGCGACCAGTATCGCGCCGACATCGACTGCGGGCAGGATATCGACGGCGCAAAGGCCCTGCTGGCCGAAGCCGGCTATCCCGACGGCATCGACATCGACCTCCACGTCGCCACGCTGGAATCGACATGGCCCATCCTGGCCGAAGTCTACCAGAACCAGGCGGCCGCCGCGGGCATCCGGGTCAACATCGTCCAGGTGCCGTCAGACGGGTTCTGGAGCAATGTCTGGATGCAGAAGGACGCCGTCACCACGCGCTGGAACGAACGCCCGGCCGACCAGGCACTGAACGAGATCTACCGCAGCACCGCGAAGTGGAATGAAAGCTACTACAAGGATACCGCGTTCGACGCGCTGCTGTCGCAGGCCCGTCAGGAACTCGACTTCGAGGCACGGCGTGCCTTGTATGTGCAGGCGCAGCAGTATCTTTGGGAAACCGCGGGCACGCTGATCCCCTACCACGTGACGCGGCTGGTGGGCACGTCATCGCGGGTCAAGAACCTCGACGCTGTCGAAAACAACTCGGTGCGCTGGCATCTTGTGACCGTGAACTGAACACGAAAGGCAGGGGCGTGAAAAGCGCCCCTGCCTTGTCTGCCTGAACGGATCCGGTACATGCTTTCCATGCTCCTGCGACGGTTGGGCCTTGGGGCGATCACCGTCTGGCTTGTCTCGATCATCATCTTCGTCGGTGTGGAAATGTTGCCGGGTGATGCCTGCACCGCGTTTCTCGAGCGTGAGGCACAGGGCAAGCTGCTCGAGAATTGCCGCGAAGACCTCGGCCTGAACAGGTCGGCGATCACCCGCTATTCGGAGTGGGCGGGCAACGCCCTGCGTGGCGATCTGGGCGTTTCGGCCAACGGGCAGAGACAGATCTCGGAACTGGTCGGGTATCGCTTGCGCAACACGCTGCTGCTGGCGTCGGGCGCAATGCTGGCCGGGATCCCTCTTGCACTGTTTCTTGGCATCGTCGCCGCCCTGTGGCGCGACCGGGCTGCGGACATCATCGTCTCCACCACCGCGATCGCGGCGATGACGATCCCCGAATTCGTGTCGGCGACCCTGATGATCCTTGTGTTCTCGGTCTGGCTTGGCTGGGTTCCCGGCATCGTCCTGACATCGGCCGATGCGCCCTTGTCGGACTTCTTTCCCGAAGTCCTGTTGCCGATCGGCGTGCTGACGCTGGTGATGACGGCGCATATCCTGCGGACGGTCCGGTCATCGGTGATCGAAACGCTGGCGTCCGACTATGCGCAGATGGCCCTTCTGAAAGGTGTTCCCTACTGGCAGATCGTGTTCCGGCACATCCTGCCCAACGCGCTTCTGCCGACCATCAACGTGGTCGCGCTGACCATCGCCTGGCTTCTCGGGGGCGTGGTCGTGATCGAAACGGTGTTCAACTATCCCGGTCTTGGCCGGATGATGATCGACAGCATCTCGGACCGGGATCTGCCGGTCACCCAGGCCATCGCCCTGATCATCGCCTCGGTCTATGTGGGCGTGAACCTGGTGGCCGATCTTCTCACGATGATCGCGAATCCGCGCCTTCGCACCGCCCACATGCGCGGGAGATAGACCATGGCGCATGCTTCGACATATCAGCGCCCCGGGCCGGTTCAGCGGTTTCTGGCTGTCGTGCGGGATATCTCTGCCCGACCCTCGGGTGCGATCGGACTTGCGCTGGTCTTCACGCATCTTGTGCTGGCCTTCGTCGGGCCATGGATCGTTCCTTACGACTACACCGCGATGAACGCGTCGCTGATGCTCTCCGGACCCTCGGCGGAACATTGGCTGGGCACAGACCATCTTGGCCGGGACACGTTGACAAGAACCCTGCTTGGCGGGCGCGAGGCCATCCTCGTGACGGGGATCGCCACGCCGCTGGCCGTTCTGTGGGGCGGGCTGGTCGGGGTCTTTGTCGGGCTGGCCGGCGGCCGGCTGGACGAGGTCCTGATGCGCATCGTCGACGCCTTCCTGTCGTTGCCCTGGATCCTCAAGATGCTGGTGCTGATCGTCACCTTCGGAACCGGTATCGAGGTCCTGATCCCGACGCTGGCCTTCTTCTACGGCATCCCGGTCATCCGCATTGCCCGCGCCGCGACACATGACGTGGTGGCGCGGGATTTCGTGCAGGCAGCCCGCGCGCGCGGCCATGGCCGTTTCGCCATCATCTGGCGCGAATTGCTGCCGAATGTGCGCGACGCACTGCTTGTCGAAGGCGCGATGCGCTGGTCCTGGATGTTGCTGGCCTTCTCGTCGCTGTCCTTCCTGGGGTTCGGCGTGTCTCCGCCCACACCGGACTGGGGGCTGATGATCGCCGATGCCCGCGGGTTCATGTCGTTCTCGCCGCTGGGCGTTCTGGCGCCGATGATCGGTCTGTCCTCGCTCATCATCGGCATCAACCTGACGGCCGACGCGCTGGCCAAGGCGCTGGGCATCGATCGTGCGCAAAAGGCCCCGGTATGATGTTGCAGGCGACGCCGTCCAGAAACGTCATCGCAGTCAGGAACCTGAGCATCGGGTTCCGGGGGCGCAGCGGCGAGATGCTGCCGGTTCTGCGCAACATCGACCTGTCGGTGGCGCCGGGTGAAAGCATCGGGCTTGTCGGCGAAAGCGGGTCGGGCAAGAGCACCCTTGCGCTGGCCATGATGGGATATCTCAAGACCGGGCTGCGGGTGCTGGACGGCAGCGCCTGCTTTGACGGGACCGACATGTTCGCCCAGGACCGTCGCGCGCTCGAGGGCATCCGGGGCGGCAGGCTTGCGCTGATCCCGCAGAATTCGGGCCAGTCGCTGACCCCGAGCCTGCGGGTCGGCGCCCAGATCCGCGAAGCGCTGAAGCTGCACAGTGCCCTGCCCGAAACCGGACACGAGGCCCGCGTGGTCGAGCTGCTGGCGCAGGTCCGTCTGCCCGATCCTGCCGCGATCGCCCGGCGCTATCCGCACGAATTGTCCGGCGGACAACAACAGCGGGTTGCCATCGCCATGGCGCTGGCGGGCGAACCCGAAGCCCTGCTTCTGGACGAGCCGACGACCGGTCTGGATGTGACGACGCAGGCCCATATCCTCGAACTTCTGCGCGATCTGGCCCGCGACACCGGGATGGCGATGGTCTATGTCAGCCACGATCTGGGTGCCATCGCGCGCGTCTGTGACCGGGTTGTGGTCATGTATGCCGGCGAGATCGTACTGGAAGGCACCGCACGCCAGGTCCTGCGCGACCCCGATCACCCCTATGCGCGCGGGTTGCTTGCCTCGATCCCCAAGCTGTCGGACAAATGCCTGCCGCGCGCGCTGGACGGGCGGCCGCCCGCACCGGGGCAGGCGGGAAGCGGCTGCGCCTTCGTCACCCGCTGCGCCATCGCGGCAGAACGCTGCGGGACCGACCGGCCAGACCTGACCCGAACCCTGGTCGGATCGCGCACGCGCTGCCACCTTCCCGAACAGGTCCGGTCCATTCCCCTGACCGGTGAACGCGAGGCAGGCGACCGGTCCTTGCCGGAGGCGCTGTCGCTCGACCTGCAGGACATGGCCATCACCTATGCCCTGCCCGGCCTGTTCGACCGGCTGCTGGGGCGCGAAACGAATGCCGTGGCGACCGTCGACGGCATCAGCATCGCGCTGCGCCACGGGGAAACCCTTGGGCTGGTTGGGGAAAGCGGATCGGGCAAGTCGACCATCCTGAAGTCGATCGCCGGGTTGCTGCCGCCCATGTCCGGACGGGTCCTGCTGAAGGGCAAGGACGATCTGCCGCCCCGGGTCGAGGACCGGGCCGGCCAGCATCTGCGTCAGGTCCAGCTCATCTTCCAGAACCCCGACGAAAGCCTGAACCCGCGCCAGACGATCGCGCAGATCCTTGCACAGCCGCTGAAGCTCTACTTCGGCCTGACCGGGCAGGACCTTCTCGACCGGTCCGCTCAGTTGCTGGAACAGGTGCGGCTGGGCGCGCATTACCTCGATCGGCTGCCAAGCCAGCTTTCGGGCGGCGAGAAACAGCGCGTTGCCGTGGCGCGGGCCTTTGCCGCGCAGCCCGAATTGGTCCTGTGCGACGAAATCACGTCGGCGCTTGACGTGTCGGTGCAGGCGGCGGTGCTGGAACTGCTTGACGATCTGAGGCGCGACAACAGCACCAGCTACATCTTCGTCAGCCACGATCTTGCGGTGGTCAAGGCCCTGTCCGACAGGGTCGCCGTTCTCTATCAGGGCCGCCTGTGCGAACTGGGCACGACCGGCGATGTCTATGGGTCTGTCTCGCATCCCTATACCGAAGTCCTGCTGGGCGCCGTGCTCGAACCAGACCCGGACTTTGCCCCCACCCTTTCGACAAGCGATGTCGTCGAACTGAGCCCGCCCGCCCGGGGATGCCCCTTCCAGCGGCGCTGTCCCAAGCGGCTGGGCCCCGTCTGCGAAGAGATGGCACCGCCACGCAGGACATTCCCCGGCGGCCATGCGATCTGGTGCCACCGCGAGGATCTGGCACCCGCCACCCCCGAGAGTGGCACGCAAGTTGGCCCGGAAAGGGACTGACATGGCAATGACCTGCGGTGACGCCACGATGCGCCGTGTCGCACGATACGGCGTGTCCATGGTGCTCGGCGTTCCCGGGATCCACAGGCCCGGCAAGGGCCGGCCTGTCCTGCACGCGATCTCTGCCACGCGACCGACCGTGATCGTCGCGCGGGACAACGACGCCCACCAGCTGTCAGAGAATTGAAAATGGACCCCCGAAAAATGAGCGTTGTCTCCCAGAGCCATTCAAAGCTCGAACTTCCCGGTGGCAGGGTCGAGATCTCATCAGACCTTGCCGCCGCCTGCCTGACAGAGATCCTTGAACGGTTGGCCGTCTGTCAGGACATCGCGCGCGAAGTCGCAGACCACCTTGTCGATGCCAGTCTGTCCGGGGTCGAAAGCCACGGCATCATGCGAATTCTTCAATATGCGGATCAGTATCGATCGGGTCGCATCCTGCCGCAGGCAAGACCGGTGTTTCGGACCGCGGAACCCGGGGGGCAGGAAGTCGACGGGCAAGGCGGCATCGGTATCCCGGCGCTGCGCCTCGCCTATGACGAGAGTTGCAGGATCGCCGGAGAAAGCGGCATGTCCGCCATCGCCATCCGCAATGTCGGCCACACGGGACGACATGGGTTCTTCGCCGACAAGGCCGCCGAACAGGGGTTCCTGACGATCCTGACCGGGGGCGGAAACCGACAGCAATGGCGGCAGGTCGCGCCCCATGGCGGCATGAAGGCCATGCTTCCGACCAATCCCTGGTGCATGGGTTTCCCGGGCGGGCACAACGGCGCCAATGTTCTCGACTTCGCCACCTCGAAGATCGCCGGTGGCTGGATTTATGCCGCGCGCTCGGCGGGTGCGCTTCTGCCGGAAGGCTGCGTGATCGACCGGCTGGGAAACCCCACCCGCGATCCCGAGGATTACTTCGATGGCGGCGCCATCCTGCCATCCGGCGAACACAAGGGTTTTGCCCTGGCTCTCGTTTCCGAACTGATCGGAGAAGCCATGCTTGGCCCCGTAGGCGTGGATTGCAACTGGCTCTTGATCTGTATCGATACGCGGCGCTTCCGTGCCAGCGACCCCATGCGGGACGAGGCCGAAGGCATCCTGTCAGAGCTTCGCACCTGCCCGCCTGCACCCGGCTTCGCGCGCGTCGAAATCCCCGGCGAACGCGAACGCGAACATCGCCTTGCGTCGGACAACACCATCGCCGTTCCGGAAAGAACCTGGGCGCAGATCGAAACCCTGGCCGCTTCGCTTGCCGATTGACGCGGGTCTTCTCTGCCTCCGTGCGGTCGCACCGCCAAAGGATGCCGTCGCGACCGACTGAAAACCCCCGATCATCCAGCCCGGATGCATCATGCTGGCGGCCTCCCGGTCGGTGGAGGAAGGTCGTTACCGACCAATGTCCTGAGGCGGGCGCGGCGCGAAGATCCTGAAGATGACAGAGGAGATCAAGAAACAGACCATCCGAAAACGCAGGTTGCAGCATCAAGCCGTGGCCGCCTAGACTCAAACAGAAACCGAACCAGAGCCTCCGTTACAAAACGGCCCGGGAAGTCCGAACAACCCTGACGACGGACACAGGCGGCCATCCGTCCCAAAATCCCTGACGACGGACATGATGAAGGATGATGTCATGATGAACAAGAAAAGACAGAGGCTAAATCAGCTTTTGAAGATGCGTCCGACAATAGTGGAGCTCATCGAACCAGGGAAGATGTAAAAGACCACAACCACATTAAACCGTAAACCGCCTTGTGCGAAGCTCGGATCAAATACGGTGTAGAGAAATGGAGGTGAGCGTGAGACTATCTATGAACACGAAGTTACTGTGCTCGTTCATGTTTTTGGCCCCCTCAATGGCGCACTCGGAGGTTGGCTTCAGAGATCTGAAAATTGGCGCACCTGCCAAGCTAGTGTATGAACATTGTGAGAAGTGGGAACCCGCAGCTAAATGTTATGGCATTGACGATCTGAAATTCAATATTGGCACCAGACATGGCGTTGAAGAAAAAGGTGCGAGTTACAGAGGGTTAACTGTTGGCGACAGCACATCAACGTTACCGAGCGGGTGCATTGAAAAAGGGAAAAACCACAATGGTCATTATGTTTTATCGTGTTCCGATTTCCATGTTACAACTGACAGATACAAAATTGTGGGCCTGCACTTTGCGGAATCGGAAAAAAAGATTACCTACCTTGGGATTTATGCCGGCCCACTTTACCAAACGCTGTTGGACAGAGTTATCAGCGACCCGAACAATCCATACGTCAACCTGAAAAACAGCTTGAACTCAAAATATGACATGGAATGGGATCACACCGTCAGGGATATAAAGCTGTTCAATGAAGGCGAAAGCAACAGTCTCTGGACCTCATATAATAACGGTCAGGTTTTCTTGGAAATCAGGAGAATTGATGGGCGTTTACATTTACTTGTCCATTATTACACAGAATCAGAGGGCAAAGAAAGGTCGAAAGAGCGAAAATCTCGAAACGCCAATCTTAGTGATTTCTGAGGAGATCAAGAAACAGACCATCCGAAAACGCAGGTTGCAGCATCAAGCCGCGGCCGCCTAGCCTCAAGCAGAAACCGAACCAGAGCCTCCGTTACAAAACGGCCCGGGAAGTCCGAACAACCCTGACGACGGACAGTCCATCATGCGAAAAACTTCTCTCCACTGGATCACAAATACAACAAGCAAGCCCGTGATGGACACTCGCAGCTGGTAGCTTGTTTAAAGACCCCGGATCAACGATTGTGTCCGATCATGAAAAAGGGGCGATGATATCTCATTTCGCTAGGCCTATGCTTCTGGCAGCAAGATGGAGATTGCCATGACGGTCGCAGACCCGATTTCCCGAGACCCGACAACACACTGGCCCGAGGCGTTGTTCGATGTGCTGAAGGCGGCAGGCATTGCCCAGATGTCCTACGTGCCGGACGCAGGGCATTCCACGCTGATCCGCCTTTTCGATGCGGACCCCGACGTCCGATCGAACGTCCTGACGACCGAGGAAGAAGGCATTGCCATCGCAACCGGGGCCTGGCTGGGCGGGCAGCGATCGGTTGTGCTGATGCAGTCCTCGGGTGTCGGCAACTGCATCAACATGCTGTCCCTGCCGGTGCAAACCCGCACACCGCTCTTGATGCTGGTGACGATGCGCGGTGAATGGGCCGAGTTCAACCCGTGGCAGATGCCCATGGGACTGGCGGCCGAGGCCTGCCTGAAGGCGATCGGCGTGACGGTGTTGCGGGCCGAAACCGGGCCGGACCTGATCGAAATGGTCGAGCAGGCGGCGATCATGGCCTTTGACGGCGACCAGCAGATCGCAGTGCTTATCGGACAACGTCTTTTGGGGAAGAAGAAATGGTAATGGATCGGCGGGCCGCGGTTGCCAGGCTGTTGGAGACGCGCGATGGCGCCCTTGTCGTAACCGGGCTGGGTTCACCAAGCTACGACGTGCATGCTGCAGGCGACAGCGCGGACAACTACTATCTTTGGGGGGCCATGGGCGGGGCTGCCCTGACCGGCCTGGGCCTGGCGCAGGCCCAACCCGACAAGCGTGTGATGGTCATCACAGGCGACGGTGAAATGCTGATGGCCTTCGGCGCTATCGCGACGATTGCCGTGGCCAGACCCACCAATCTCGACATCATTGTTCTGGACAACCAGCACTTCGGCGAAACGGGTATGCAGGGCAGCCATACCGGGCACGGCATCCGCCTGGATCGGATCGCCAAGGCTGCGGGCTATGCCGAGACTGGCGAACTCTCCACACTCGAAGAGGTCGGTGACCTGACGCGTCGGCTGGCCGAACCCGCGGCGGGTCCGCGCCTCTTCGTGCTCAAGATCGAAGCGAACAACCCTCCGCGCTCGCTGCCGCCACGCGATGCGGTGTTCGTCAAGAACCGGTTCCGCGCGCATCTGGGCCTTGGGACCTGTTGAGCAGGAAGGGCGCATGGACCGTTTCCTGAATACCGTGAATGGCAAACAGGTCGCGGCCCGGGCGCTGATCCCCTCCGACGGCCGGGCCAAGGCCTGCGGCGGCACCAAACGCAGCAGCGTGCGACGCGAAAGCGCTCAGTTGGAGATCAACGCCTCTCTCCAGACCAAAATGGTCCGGATCGACACCGCAGGAACCGTCGCCGCCCCCTTTGTGATCCGATGACCGAACGGGTGGTCATCATAGGCGGCGCGATCATGGGCAGCTTTGCAGCCTGGTCGTTAAGGCAAGCCGGCTTCAAGGGTGCCATTGCGATTGTGGAAAAGGACCCGACCTATCGGTTCTGTTCGACGGCCTTGTCTGCGGCGGCAATCCGCACGCAGTTCGGAACCGCCGCAAACATCCGCATGAGCCTTTACGGAATTGAACTCTTCCGTCGGATCCGCGAAGTGTTCGGCCCTGCCGCCGATATCGGGTACACAGAGAAAGGCTATCTGATCCTCGGTGGACCGCAAACCGCAGCGGCGCGCCGCGCCGCCGTGGCGATGCAGCAGGCGGAAGGTGCAGACATCCTTGCTCTGACACCGGACGAAATCTCCGCGCGCTTTCCCTTTGTCGCGCTGGAAGGTGTCGGGATCGGAACGTTTGGCCAGTCCGGCGAAGGCTGGTTCGACGCCTGGTCGCTTTTGTCGCTGGTGCGGGGCGCGGCCCGCGATATGGGCGTGACTTACATCCCGGGCGAGGTCACGGGGTTCGAACTGAGCGGCGCCCGGATCGCGGGCGTCTGTTCCGGCGAAGACGTCGTGCCTTGCGACACGTGTATTCTGACCGCGGGGGCAGCCTCGGGTGCCTTGATGGCGAAGCTGGATCATCCCCTTCCCGTGTCCCCGCGCAAGCGCACCGTATTCAACTTCCGCGCCCGGCTGAAGGCCGACAACTTCCCGATGCTGTTCGACACCTCTGGCATCTGGATACGCCCCGAAGGCGACGGCTTCATCGGCGGCATCCAGCCGCCGGAAGACCGCGACCTCGAGGCAACGGGAGATTTCGAACCGCATCATGATCTCTGGGAAGATCCCTTCTGGCCCGCGCTGGCGACGCGGATTCCCGCGATGTCGGAACTGCGGCTGGAACGGTCCTGGGCAGGCCACTACGAGGTGAACGCGCTGGACCACAACGGCGTCATCGGCTTTCATGACGAAATAGCCAACCTCATCCTCTGCACCGGCTTTTCCGGCCACGGCGTCATGCATGCACCCGCAGCCGGACGTGCCGTGGCCGAGCTGGTCACCCAAGGGCGCTTTACCAGCCTGGACCTGTCATCACTTGGTTATCATCGTATTCGGGCAGGGGCGCCTCTGCGGGAAACCATCGTCTATTGAAGGAGAATGCCATGCGTTTTGCGGGAAAAGTCATCGTCATCACCGGGGGGGCGCAGGGCATCGGACGTGCGACGGCGGAACGGTTCATCGCTGAAGGGGCCAAAGTCGTCATCGCCGACATAAACGGCGCGCGTCTGACCGCAACGGCGGCCGAGATCGGCACAGCCGACACTGTCCGGGCGGTTGTCACGGACGTCGCGGAAAAGGATCAGGTCGATGCCCTGGTCGCGGCTGCGGTCCAGACCTTCGGCCGGATCGACGTGATGGTGAACAATGCCGGCATCGCCCCGGTGATGGATTTTCTCGAAGTGTCGCCCGAGACCTTCGATCGGGTTCTCGGCGTCAATCTGAAAGGCGCCTTCCTTGGAACCCAGGCCGCGGCACGCGCGATGATCGCACAAGGCGAGGGCGGTGTGATCATCAACATGTCTTCGATCAACTCGGGCCTCGCAAACCCCAATGTCGCCACCTATGCGATCTCCAAGGGCGGGATGAACCAGGTCACCTCAACCGCCGCAGTGGCATTTGCCCCGTTTGGCATCCGGGTCTGTGGCGTCGGTCCCGGAACGATTGCGACCGAAATCATCAAAGGGGCGTTCACCGAACGTGCCGGGATGCATGCGATCCTTGCCCGCACGCCGATGGGCCGGTTGGGCGAGCCCGAGGAGATCGCAGGCGTGGTGGCCTTCCTCGCCTCGGATGACGCCTCCTACATAACCGGAGAGACGATCTATCCTGACGGCGGGCGGCGCATCCTGAACTACACCGTTCCGGTCAAGGATTGAGGCGATGCATCCGAATTTCCAGAAGCTGCACCACGTCTGCATCGTCGTTCACGACATCGAAAAGACGCAAGCCAATTACGAAGCCATCGGGATTGGCCCCTGGATCGCCTATCCGCCGCTTGCCGAATACGAAGACCTCAGCGTGCCAAGCCCCGAAGGCTTCATGGGGATGCGGTACCGCGTCTGCAACCTGCCCAATATCCAGCTGCAGCTTTGCCAGCCCGACCACAACCCTTCACCGCAACGCCAGCATCTGGACGAGAAGGGAGAAGGCGTGTTCCATCTTGGCTTCGAAGTGCCGGACGCCGACGCCGCCGAAGCCCAGTCGGGCTTGCCGGTCAAGATGAAGGGGCGCCGCGCGAACCGCACAGGATTCACCTATTACGACACGGCCGAAAGCGCAGGCGTGGTCCTTCTGACCCGCGCTACCAACAAGCCGGAAACGTGATCCAGACCGACCTGAACCCGGATCTTGGCGAATGCATGCCGTCTCTGAAGTCATGTCGATGGGGCAGCCGTGACTTGACCTTCATCTGGTCAGATGTGCCGACAGAGGATCACCCGTGTGGCAGGCGCGGTCGGGCATGAGACCACGCGTAGGGGCTTTACTTGCTCAAATCTTGAAGTGGGCGAAACAGATCACAGCGGTGCCTACCTGCGAAACTCAGCAGCCTCGGATGAAGAAGACGTTGTTGCAGGCGTGCGTCAGCGGTCGCACACGGCCTTTTTCTTGCCAGCCAAGCTGACTTCGTTCTTGCTGGAAGTGACAGCGGAGGAATTCTCGTTGCTGTCACCGGCAGTTGTGCTCCCCGCGTACGAAGTCGAGGCAAATGCCAGAGATGCCACGGTTGTTGCGATCAATACGGGCTTCATGGCTTCGGTCCTGATTTCCAGCATGTCCACCCGTTACGTCGGAAACGGGTCCTTGATGCAGAATATATGGGGCGGGGGTCGTTGGTGGCAAGGCCCGGTTCCCGAGGCTCAAAGCCGCTTCTGATTGGCGGCACCCAATTGCCGCAAAGAACAACCATTCGAACAGAAGGCAGGCTTGTTCCGGAACCTATGTGTCAAGGTCGGCAGCGGGCACTCCAAGGGCGGCCATAGTCGGAAAAGCGTTTGAAAACAGGGAAGGACTGACCGGGCCCGCTAGACCGGGGCGGCGGCAGTGCTTGCGGACTAACGGGAACCGGTCCACATACTTCATCTGCCACAGTCGAGACCCGGTGGGCTTTACGAGCACGAAAAGGCCTTCGAAATCCGCAACTTTTTAGGGGCGGCCCTTCGGGCCAAGGGTGCGGACCTTCGCATCGGAAAGGGGCATTGGGGGTATCGCCTCCGCGCTTTGCTTCGCGCCACCCCCAGAAACACCCCCAAACCGGGGGTATCGTATCGGTTTCAGTCAGACAGTATCGGACAAAGGGGTGCCGCAATCCCCTTATAAACATGGCGTTTCAGGATGCCATTGGATGATTTCGGAGAGAAAAGTGGTGCCGCTGAAGCGCACCAACCCTATGTTTTATAGTGTTTTTATCTGTCCCGATCACGCCTGCATCCCCCTAAAAACATGGCGCAACCTGTCCTGCAATGTCTTGTCCTGTCCGGGTGTATCCACTAGCTTAGGGTGGATATTTAAGGGGATAGAAATGCGAGCAAAGGACAGGCTGACTGCGGGCTTTCTGAAGTCGCCCCCGGTTGGGAAACACTGCGACGGGGCTGGGCTTTGGCTGGTGGTGCGCGAAGATGGCGGGGCGCAATGGGTGCTGCGCGTGACGGTGCACGGGCGGCGGCGCGAAATGGGCTTGGGTGGTTATCCTTCGCTCGGCCTTGCGGCGGCACGCAAGCTGGCGGGGCGCTGGCGTGATGTAGCGGCGGCGGGGCGCGACCCCATCAAGGAACGTGAAGCTGAAGCGCGCGCAGCACGGCGCGAAGATATTTCGCTGGCTGTCCTGACCCATGACGCTTTCGAAGCCCGCAAAGCCGAATTGAAAGGCGACGGCACAGCGGGGCGGTGGCTTTCACCTCTGACGCTTCACGTTCTACCCAAGCTAGGCAAGGTACCTGTTACCGACCTGGACCAGCGGGACATTCGCGACACGCTGGCCCCGCTCTGGCATGTGAAGGCCGACACCGCTCGGAAGGCGCTCAACCGCTTGGGCATCGTTTTGAAGTGAGCTACTCCCCGACTCTTGGACAGCTTTCCGGGTAATTTAAGCTACGGCCT
>CAZNMV010000025.1:0-17039 GCA_964573835.1 uncultured Aestuariivita sp.
ATCCGCTCTGGCGCAGGCGGTAACGGCGCGGCAAGAAGGGGCATGAGCCTCTGGATTCCCTTCACCCTCGCCGCGGCGTCGTTTCAGACCGTGCGCTTCATGCTGCAGAAATATCTCAGCATGGGGCAGCTTTCGGCCTCGGGGGCGACGTTTTCGCGTTTCGTCTATTCCGCGCCGCTGATCGGGCTGGGCCTCTGGGCCTATGTCGCGGGGACGGGGCAGGCGGTGCCTGCGATGGGGGCGCGGTTCTTTCTTTTCGCCACGCTGGGCGGGCTGTCGCAAATCCTGGCCACGGTCTGCGTCGTGCTGCTGTTCCAGTCGCGCAATTTCGCCGTCGGCATCACTTTCAAGAAGACCGAAGTCATCCTTGCCGTCCTGGTGGGGCTGGTCGTTCTGGGCGAAGGGGTCAGCCTGCCGGGCTTCGCGGCGATCCTGATCGGGGTGGCGGGCGTGCTGCTTCTGTCGAAAAACCCCGGCATCGAAGGCACATGGGCGCGGCATCTGTTCAGCCGTGCGGTGGCGCTGGGTCTGGGGTCGGGTCTTCTGTTCGCGATCTCGGCGGTCTGTTACCGGGGGGCCACGCTGGAACTGGCGGCAGAGGATCCGATCCTGCGGGCCTCGGTCACGCTTTGCGCCGTGGTTCTGTGGCAGACGGCGGTCATGGCGCTCTGGCTCGGCCTGCGCGACCCCGGTCAGATCGCCGCGGTCTGGCGGGCGCGGCGCGTGGCGCTTTGGGTGGGGCTGACCTCGATGGGCGGGTCGCTGTGCTGGTTCGTGGCCTTCGCGCTGCAGACGGCGGCCTATGTCAAGGCGCTGGGGCAGGTGGAGCTGATCCTGTCGCTGCTCGCCTCGGTCTTCTTCTTCCGCGAAAAGATCACGCAGCGCGAAATCGCGGGTATGGGGCTTCTGGCGCTGTCGATCTTGGTGCTGGTGCTGGTGATCTGACCACTCAGCCGTGGAAGGGCTGGTCGCGGCCGTGAAGGCGTTTGAACAGGCTTTCCTCATCGTTGTTCTTGAAATAGGGCACGGACGGCGGCGGGCCGTCCTCGGCCAGACGTGCGGAGATCTCGGCCAGCACCACCTCGGTGATGAAGGGCAGATCGAACGCGCGCGCCTCATCGAGCGGGATCCACTGAAGATGCGCCAGTTCGTCGGTCGCATGGGTGAAATCGTCGAGATCGCCCCGCACATGATCGGCATCGACGAGGAAGAAGCGCGCATCGAAGCGGCGCGGCCGGCCCGGCGGCGTCAGCGCGCGGAAGACGAAGCGCAGGCCGCTTGCATCCGGCACGAAGCCTTCATTGGCAAAGCGCGTCCAGTCGGCGGGCGGCTCGCCCGGCCAGGGGCCGGGCTGGCCGAGGATGAGGCCCGTTTCCTCCCAGACCTCGCGGATGGCGGCGGCGGCCAGCGCGTGCTGCATGCCGGGGCTTGCGTCTTCGTCGAGGCGCGCGTGACAGGGCTGCGGGATGTGGCCCGCCAGCGGCACGGCGGCATCGGCCGCGTCGACCGCGCCGCCGGGAAAGACGAACTTGTTGGGCATGAAGGCCGCCGCCGCCCCGCGCTGGCCCATCAGGATGCGCGGTGCGGTCGCGCGGTCGCGCAGCACGATCACGGTGGCCGCGTTGCGGATGGCGGTCTTGTCGATGGTCATGGTGTTCTGTCCCCCGGGCCGCGGGCGTTCAGGCCGCCGCGCCGAACCCGTTCATCCGTCGCGCCCACTGATACGCGACGATTGCCCCCTTCAGTCTGGGCAGAAGGTAGAGCGACAGCGCCACGCAGCCAACCGCGAAAACGGTGAAGAGCGTCAGCGGATCGGGCCGCAGCTTCACGAAGGCCAGATGCAGCAGCGGCGCCATCAGGTGGCCGACGATCAGGATGGTCAGATAAGCGGGCCCGTCATCGGCGCTGTGGTGGAAGAGTTCCTCGCGGCAGACGGGACAGACGGGTGCGACCTTGAGATAGCCCTTCATCATGTGGCCGTTGCCGCAGGATGGGCAGCGCCGCCGCCAGCCGCGCAGAAGTGACCGCCGCAGCGGGCGGGCGGGCGCGGTGTCGATCACGTGTGTTCCGTCGGGCATGAGGCTCGCGCTCTTCTGTCGGTCGAAGCCGCACCTTGCCCCGACGGCGCGGCGGGGGACAGGGCGCGGAATGTCCTTGCGGCGGCATGTCGCAAACCGGGGCCCACGTTTTGCGACTTTCTGCGACGGAACGGCGCGTCCGGTGCGTGTGTTCTGCATGAGGGGCCGCAGCGGGCGGTCCCCGATCGGCAGGATCGCAAGGATGACAGGCATGAACCGACTGATGACACTGGCCCTGATCGGGCTGACGACAACCGCGCTGAGTGCGACCGCCGCCTTGGCCGCGGGGGCCCGCGGCGACCACCGCCCGGGGTTCGAAAGCATAGACCGGGACGGTGACGGCCAGATCACCGAGGCCGAACTTGCCGCCGCGGGCGCGGCCCGCTTCGCCGCCGCCGATGCCGATGGGAATGGCCGCATCAGTCTGGACGAGATGCAGGCCCGCGCCCGGGACGCGGCTGGCACGCGCGCGGGTCGGATGTTCGCGCGGCTTGATGCCGATGGCGATGGCGGGGTGACGCCCGAAGAGCTGTCGGCGCGGCGCGATCCGTCGCGGATGATCGCGCGGCTCGACACCGATGGGTCGGGGACCGTGTCGCGCCCCGAGTTCGAGGCCGCGCGCGAGCGCATGCACCAGCGTCATGGCGACCGGAAGGCACCCTGAGCGCGCCCGCCCGGTGCGGGTTTGCGGCGGCCTTCCCGCAGGGATAGACAGGCGGCATGAATGTGAACGCGCCTTCGGACGACGCGCTTCTTGCGGCCGCCGCCGCGGGCGAGGCTGTTGCGGCGCGCACCTTGGCGGAACGTCATGGCGCCTGGCTGATCGCGCTGGCCGCCCGGCTCTTGGGGGGCGACCGGGCCGAGGCCGAGGACATCGCGCAGGAGACGCTTCTGCGGCTCTGGCGCGCGGCGCCCGGCTGGCGCCCGGGCGAGGCGCAGGTCAGGACCTGGTTGTACCGGGTGGCCGCCAATCTGTGCACCGACCGGCTGCGGCGGCGGGGGCGGGCGCGGGTCGGGCTCGACGCGGTGCCCGATCCGGTGGACCCGGCCCCTTCGGCCCCCGATCGGCTGCAGGCGCAGGCGCGCCTTGCCGCGCTCGACACCGCGCTGTCGGCGTTACCCGAGCGGCAGCGGCTGGCGGTGGTGCTGCGCCATATCGAGGGGCTGACCAACCCCGAGATCGCCGCGATCATGGACATCGGCGTCGAGGCGGTCGAAAGTCTGACCGCCCGTGGCAAACGCGCGCTGAGCCTGGCTTTGGCCGGGCGGCGCGGGGAATTGGGGTTTGACGATGACTGACAGGGACGACCACCTTGAGGGGCTGTTCCGCGCGGCGCGGGCCGACCGGGCGACGCCTCCGGGCGAGGACTGGCTGGCGCGTGTCACCGGCGATGCACTGGCCGAGGCGGCCGCGGCGCGTGCGGCCCACGCCCCCGCGCCGCTAGGGTTGGCTGCGCAACTGCGCGCGCTGTTCGGGGGATGGCGCGGTCTGGGCGGTCTTGCTGCGGCCGGTGTTGCGGGGCTGGTCATCGGCCTGTCCGCGCCGGGGGTGGTGACGGGGCCGGTCGACGGCGCGATCTGGGGCGGCGTCTTCGAGGACGTCCTTCATGCCGACGACCTCGCCTGGGTCGATCTTCCGGACGAGGGCTGAGCGATGACGGCACATACCGATCCGAAACCCCGCCTGTCGCTGACCTTGCGTGTGGTCTTCGCGTTGTCGCTGGCACTGAACCTGCTGGTGGCGGGCGTGGTCATCGGCGCATGGTGGCGGGGTGGGCCGCATGACGGGCCGCGGGCGGGCGGGACGGCGGCGGCGCTTTACCTGGCGCTGCCGCGCGAAGAGCGCCGCGCGCTGCGCGCCGAGCTGCGCAGCACGATCGACCGCGACAGCCTGCGCCTGCGCGATCCGCTGATGGCCGCGCTCCGGGCCGATCCCTTCGAGCCGGAGGCCGTAGCGGCGCTGCTGGTCGCGCAGTCCGATGCAATGGCGCAGGCGCAGACGCGGATGCGCGCGCTCTGGCTCGACCGGATCGCGGGGATGTCGCCGCAGGACCGCGCCGCCTATGCCGACCGGCTGCAGGCGGTCTGGGCCCGCAAGGAGCGCTGAGGCATGCGCCTTACGCGGCGCCTTGCACTGCGTTGACCGTGTTCCGCCCTGCTCCCTTGGCGCGGTAGAGCGCGCGGTCGGCCATCGCGACCAGCGCCTGTGCGTCGACGCTTTCGGCGACCGTGTCGGCGCCGGGCAGGGGGCGGATGACGACGACACCGATGCTGACGGTGACGCGCATCGGCACCCCGTCCCCGCCCAGCCGGACAGGATGCAGCCCCACGGCAAGGCGCAGCCGTTCGCCCAACTCAGCCGCGAGGCCTTCGTCGGTGTCGGGCAGCACGATCAGAAACTCCTCCCCCCCGACCCGGGCAACGAGACCCGCCTCGCCCACCGCCGCGGTCAGCCGCCGCGCGGCTTCGGACAGGACGGCATCGCCGGCGGCGTGACCGTAAAGATCGTTGATCCGCTTGAAATGGTCGAGATCGGCCAGCATCACGGCGAGGGGCGAGCCCGCGCGGCGGGTCCGCGCCGCCGCCTCGGCCAGATGCGGCAGGGCATAGCGGCGGTTGTAGAGGCCCGTCATCGGGTCGATCACGGCGGCGCGCAGGCCCGTCTCCATCGTTGCGCGCAGGCGGTCGCGGTCGCGTTTCGACGCGATCTGGGCGGCCAGGCGCAGCGCCAGTTCCTCGGCGTCGAAGCCGGCCAGCATCAGGTCGGATGCGCCGAGGTCGAGCGCCTCGGCCGCCAGTGCGCCATCGGGCCGGTCGAGCAGCGCGATGACCGGTGCCTCGCGCGTGGCGGGGCGGGCGCGCAGATCGGCCAGAAGGCGCAGGCCGGTTCGGCCGCGCGCACCGGTCAGGCCGATGACGAAGACATCCGGCAGCGGCGCGCTTGTCATCGCGCCCAGCGTGTCGGCGAAGCCGTGGCTGCGCAGCGCGGCGGCGACCCGCGCGCCGAGGCGCGACTGCCAGCAGGCCGCCGTCGCCACATCGGCGCAGATCAGCGCCACCTGCGCCTGACCGGCAAAGCCCGCAGGCGTTTCGGCAAAGCCCAGCGCGCGCGATGTCGCCTCGCCCAGATGGCTGTCGTCTTCGGCAAGCCGCGTGCGGATCAGGCTGCGGATCCGGGCCTGCAGGATCAGGTCGTCGATCCGGCGCGGCAGCACGTCGTCGGCGCCCTGCTGCAGATGATGCCGCCGATGCGCGGCGTCGGCGTCATCGGCCAGCACGATCAGACCCGGCCGCCGCGCCAGCGGCATGGTGCGGATCGCCGCGGCCACCGCATCGGCCCCGCCGCCGGGCAGGCGCGCCGCCACCAGAACCAGCGACACCGGCCCGCCCCGCAGCGCCGCTTCCGCCTCGGCTGCGGTGTCGGCCTGGATCACGCGATACTGCATCGGCGCCAGCCGCGCCTTGAGCAGGATGCGGTTCGTCGCCAGACCATCCGCGATCAGCACCGTTCCAAGCACCTTGGTCCCTTTCGATCTTGCAAATCGGTTCCGCCTCCAGTCTTGATGATTTCGGTTAACAAACCCTTTCCCGCCGCGAGACTGCCAAGCCCCATGTCGATGACCGCCGACCGTGCCGAAACGCTGGCCCTGCAAGCGCTGGCCTGGCTTGTGGGCAACGATGATCTGCTGCCCGCGTTCCTTGGCGCGACAGGGGCGTCGGAGGGCGATCTGCGCGCGCAGGCGGCCGATCCGGCCTTTCTGGGCGCGGTGATCGATTTCCTGAGCATGGACGACGCCTGGATCGTGGCCTTCTGCGATGCCAACGGGCTGGCCTATGACCTGCCGATGCGCGCGCGCGCCGCCTTGCCCGGCGGGCAGCAGATGAACTGGACATGACAGCGATGGTACAGGCGATCCTCTTCGACAAGGACGGCACGCTGTTCGATTTCGCCGCGACATGGGAGGCCTGGGCCGAAGCCTTCCTGCTGCGGGTGGCGGCGCAGGACCGCGCGCGCGCCGCGGCGCTTGGCGCGCATATCGGTTTCGATCTGGAGGCGCGGCGCTTTGCCCCCGACAGCATCGTGATCGCGGGCACGCCGGGCGAGGTGGCCGAGATCCTGCTGCCGCATCTGCCGGGCCAAAGGCTGACCACCCTTCTGCGGCTTCTCAACGAAGAGGCCGAGGCCGCCCCCCAGGCGCAGGCGGTGCCGCTGGCACCGCTGCTGGACGGGTTGCGCGCGCGGGGTCTGCGGCTGGGCGTGATGACGAACGACACCGAAAGCGTGGCGCGCGCCCATCTGGGCGAGGCGGGCGTGATCGACCGCTTCGATTTCGTCGCGGGCTTCGACAGCGGGCATGGGGCGAAACCCTCGCCCGCGCCGCTTCTGGCCTTCTGCGATCATGTCGGCATCGACCCCGCCCGCGCGGTGATGGTGGGCGACAGCACCCATGACCTGATCGCCGGGCGGGGCGCGGGCATGATCACGATCGGCGTTCTGACCGGCATGGCGGGGCCGGATGTGCTTGCCCCCCATGCCGATCTCATCCTGCCCGATATCGGGCATATCCCGTCATGGATCGACGCAAGAAAAGAGGTCTGAGATGTCCAGGATAGAAGCCCGGCTTGCCGAACTTGGCCATGTCCTGCCCGAGGCGGTGCAACTGCCGCCCGGCATGGTCCTGCCCTTCCCCGAGGTGAACCTGCGCGGTAACCGCGCCATCATTTCGGGTCAGGGGCCGCTCAACCCCGACGGATCGCTGGCGGGGCCCTTCGGCAAGCTGGGTCAGGATGTCAGCGTCGAGGACGGCTATCGCCTGGCGCAGCTGACGGGGCTTGCGCTGCTGGGCGGGCTTAAGAGGGCGCTGGGCGATCTCGACCGGATCGAGGCTTGGGTCAAGGCGCTGGGCATGGTCAATTGCACGCCCGATTTCGACCGCCAGCCGCAGGTGATCAACGGCTTTTCCCACCTGATTCTGGATGTCTTCGGCCCCGAGGTGGGGCGTCATGCGCGCTCGGCCGTCGGCATGAACGCGCTGCCCATGCGCATCGCGGTCGAGATCGAGGCCGAGGTTCTGATCAAGCCCTGACCGAAATCGGCGCTCGCCTGTGAAAAGCGACAGGTCCCGTCGCAAACGGGGCCGCGGGGCCGCGCGATTTCGGGCCTTCTGATCCGCGAACGCGGCAAGGAGGGCGGATCATGGTCGATGTGATGACACGCAAGAAGCGCGGTGGCGGGCGGGCGGGCAACACCGCCCGGCGAAAGGGCGCGGTGATCGACCAGATGTCGTGGCGGATGCCGCAGAACACCGATCGGCCCACCGAACCGCTGAGCGAAGAGGGCGTGCAGGCGATCCACGAGGCCGCGCTCTACATCCTCGAAGAGATCGGCATCGCCTTCCTGAACCCCGAGGCGATCGCGATCCTGAAACAGGCGGGCTGCAAGGTCGATGGCGAGATCGTCTATTTCGGCCGCGACTTCATCATGGAGATGCTGAAGACCGCGCCGTCGGAATTCACGCTGACCCCGCGCAACCCCGAGCGCACGATCACCGTCGGCGGCAAGACGATCCTGTTCGGCAACGTGTCGTCCCCGCCCAACTATTACGACCTCGAGATCGGCAAGAAGGTCCCCGGCACGCGCGAGATGTGCCGCAACCTTCTGAAACTGACGCAGTACTTCAACTGCATCCATTTCGCGGGTGGCTATCCGGTGGAACCGGTCGATATCCACGCCAGCGTCCGCCATCTTGACGTGCTCTATGACAAGCTGACGCTGACCGACAAGGCGATGCATGCCTATTCCCTCGGCAAGGAACGGGTCGAGGACGTCATGGAAATGGTGCGCATCGCGGGCGGGCTGACGCACGAGGAGTTCGACGCCAGCCCCCGGATGTACACCAACATCAACTCGACCTCGCCGCTCAAGCACGACTACCCGATGCTGGATGGCTGGATGCGGCTGGCACGGCGCGGGCAGGGCCTGGTGGTGACGCCCTTCACCCTGGCAGGCGCCATGGCGCCGGTCACCATGGCGGGGGCGGTCGCGCAGTCCATCGCCGAGGCGCTCTGCGCCATCGCGCTGGCGCAATGGATCCGCCCCGGCGTGCCTTGCGTCATCGGAACCTTCACCTCGAATGTCGACATGAAGTCGGGCGCGCCCGCCTTCGGGACGCCCGAATACATGCGCGCGACCCAGATGACCGGGCAGCTGGCACGCTTCTACGGCCTGCCGATGCGGTCCTCGGGCGTCTGCGCGGCCAACGTGCCCGACGGACAGGCGATGTGGGAAACCTCCAACAGCCTCTGGGCCGCGGTGCAGTCGGGGACCAACATGGTCTATCACGCGGCAGGCTGGCTCGAAGGCGGGCTGATCGCCTGCCCCGAGAAGTTCATCATGGACTGCGAGATCCTGCAGCAGATCGAACGCTATTTCGAACCCGAAATCGTGGCGACCGGGCCCGAGGACCTTGCCCTCGACGCGATCGCCGAGGTCGGCCACAGCGGCCATTACTTCGGCATCCAGCATACCCAGGACCGCTACGAGACCGCCTTCTACCAGCCCTTCCTGTCGGACTGGAAGAATTTCGAAGGCTGGGAGGCCGCGGGCGCGGTCTGGACACCCGAACGCGCCCATCACCAGTACAAGGAAATCATCGGCTCGTTCGAAGAACCGCCGATGGACCCTGCAATCCGCGAGGAACTGGCCGACTTCGTGGAGCGCCGCAAGCGGGAAGGCGGGGCACCGACCGACTTCTGACGCGGGGTCTGTTGCAGGTCTGCCCGCCTTGGCGTTAGCCTTCGGGCGACAGTGCAGGCAAGGGTGCGCCGATGCAGGAACGGGCCGACGACTACAGGCTGATGCAGCGCGCGGCGCTGGTCGTCTTCGGGGCGCTGGCCGCAACAGCGATCTGGGCGCTGGTGGATGGCTGGAACCATGGCGGGATCGGGAACCGCGCCTTCGTGGCCGTCTTCACCGCCTTGTCGGTTTTCGCCGGGGTGACGCTGGCCTTGGCGGGGCCGCTGGCCTTGGGCCGCGCGGCAGCCGCGGCGGCGGTTCTCGCCCTGCCGCTGTCGGGGCTGATGACCTGGGCCTCGTTCCGGTTCGCCGATCCCGAACGCTTTCTCGACGGCGGCCCCGGCGTACTGATCGCCGGCCTGATCGTGCTTCTGGCCACGCCCTTCCTCGCGCTCGCAGCCGAGGACCGCAGGCCTGTCTTCGACTATGCGCGCCTGTTCGATGCAGCCTGGACGATCACGGTGCGCACAGCGGCCTCCTGGGCCTTTCTGGCCGCGTTCTGGGCTGTCGTGCTGATGTCGAACGCGCTTCTGGAGCTGGTCGGCATCGACCTGATCGAGCTGCTGTTCGACACTGACTGGGTGCACTTCTCGGTCAGCGGCGCGGTGCTGGGGCTGGGGCTGGCCGTCGCCTATGAATTGCGCGAGTTCGTGTCGCCGCAGCTGATCTTGCGGCTTCTGCGGTTGCTTCTGCCCATCCTTCTGGTGGTGGTTGGGGTTTTTCTGGCAGCGCTGCCGCTCAGGGGCTTGTCGGGGCTGTTCGGCGACTTCTCGACGGCGGCCACGCTGATGGCGGTCGCGGTCGGCGCGATCACGCTGATTTCCACCGCGCTCGACCGCGAGGATGCGGCGGGCATCCGCACGCCGGGCATGAAGCTTGCCGCGCGCGGTGTCGCGCTGATGCTGCCGGTGCTGACGACGCTGGCGGCGTGGTCGGTTGCGCTGCGCGTGGCGCAATATGGCTGGACGCCCGACCGCGTGCTGGCCGCGACCGCCGCGGCGGTCATCGCGGTCTATGGTCTGGCCTATGCGGTGGCGGCGCTGCGCGGGCGTGGCTGGCGCGCGCGCATCCGGCAGGCCAATGTCTGGATGGCGCTGGTGGCGCTGGGCGCGGCCTGTCTGTGGCTGACGCCGGTCCTGAACCCCGAGAGTATCTCTGCCAACAATCAGGCGGCGCGTTTTCTCGACGGGCGGTCGGACCTGTCGCAACTGCCGGTCTGGCGGCTGCAGTCCGACTGGGGCGTCGCGGGGCAGAGGGCGCTTGACCGGGTCGTGGCGCAGTCGGGCGATCCGGAGGTCGCAGCCCGCGTCGCCGCCGCCCGCGGGGCCGGGTCGCTGTCGGAATTCTCGGCCGCCATCGGCGAGAGCGAAAACGCCGATCGGCGCGCCGAACTGGCGCGGCGGATGCTGGTGCGCCCCGAAGGCGCGGTGACGCTTGATCCCGATCTTTTCTCGGATCTGCCCGCTTACCGGCTGGAGGCCTTGGCCGAGGGGTGCGAGACCCTGTGCCTCTGGATCAGTGCGGCCTTCCTTCCGGGCGTGCCCGCGACGGATCAGGCCGTGATCCTCGCGGCCACCCCCGGCGACCGGGTCATGGCTCTGCACGTGATGATCGAGGCAGGCCGTATCGCGCGGGTGCGCGAGATGTATGACCTGACCGACTTCACATGGGGCGAGCCGCCGCTGTCGGCCCTGCGCGCGCTGGCCGAAGACACCGGAGCGCCGGTCCGCCCGAGCGGCATTCTCGGGCTTGCGATCGGCGATGCGCTGCTGATCCCGGTGCCCTGAGCGGCCCGGGAAAACGCGAACAACAAATCGCCGACAATTTGACCTGTCAGGGCGATGTTAACCCCCGGCAGGCCATGACCTTCCCGCCAGTCTTCGGGGGGCGGCATGCACGGATTGATCAACAGGGCGCTTCAGGCCTTTCTGACCCAGACCTATGGAGACGCCCTCTGGCGGCGGGTGGCCGAGGACGCGCGTCTGGACTTTGCCGGGTTTGAGGCGATGCTGACCTACGACCCTGTGCTGACCGACCGCGTGCTCGATGCGGCCTGTCGCGCGCTTGGCCGTGACCGTGATGGCCTGCTCGAGGATATGGGCACGTTTCTCGCCACCTCGCCCGCGCTGCCGGGCATCCGGCGGCTTCTGCGTTTCTGCGGCGCCACGTTCGAAGAGTTCCTTCTTTCGCTCGACAACTTGCCCGACCGGGTGCAGCTGGCCGTGCCCGATCTGCGCCTGCCGGCGATCACGGTCGACGACACCGGCAGGGCGGTCTTCCGGGTGACATGCCAGCCGGGGCTTGCCGGTTTCGCGCCTGTCGTCCTTGGCCTCCTGCGCGCCATGGCCGACGATTACGGCGTGCTGGCGCTGCTGGACCCCGGCGGCGACGGTGTGATCGAGGTGCGGCTGATCGACCGCCGCTTCGCCGATGGCCGCGCCTTCCGTCTGGGTGCGGGGGCGGCATGACCGGGCGGGATGCGCTGCAGGCCGCACTCGACCGGCTGTGCCCGATGCATCTGTGGCTCGAACCGGGGGGTGCGATCCGCCATGCTGCGCCGACCTTGCTGAAGCTCAGGCCGCGCGCCGCACTTGTCGGTCAGGCCTTCGACACGGTCTTCAGCCTGCTGCGCCCGCGGCCCGGCCCGGGATTGCACGGGGCCCTGCCGACGGGCCAGCGGCTGCAGGTGCAGTTCCGCGATGCGCCCGCCACGGCCTTCAACGCCATCGCGCTGCCCGCGCCGGGGGGCGGGCTTATCGTCAATCTGGGCTTCCGCATGACCGCGCCCGAGGCTTTGCGCGACTATACGCTCGCCTCGGCCGATTTCGCACCGACCGATCCCACGGTCGAGATGTTGTTCCTGATCGAGGCGAAGTCCGCTGCGATGGAGGCGCAGCGCCACCTGAACCTGCGCCTGCAGGGTGCGGCGCTGGTGGCCGAGGAACAGGCGCAGACCGATCCGCTGACAGGGCTTAAGAACTTGCGCGCCCTGCAGGATGTCCTGTCCCGCCTGGTGAATGGCGGTGAGGGTTTTGCGCTGATGCATGTCGACCTCGACCATTTCAAGGCGGTGAACGACAGTTTCGGCCATGACGCGGGTGACCATGTCCTGCGCGGGGCCGCGCGCATCATGCAATCGGTCACGCGTGAGGGCGACACCGTCGCGCGCATCGGCGGGGATGAATTCCTGCTTGTCCTTCCCGGCCGCCAGGACCGCGACCGCCTGTCGCGCATCGCCGCGCGTCTGATCGCGGGGCTGGAACGGCCCGTCCGGGTGCGTGACCATATCTGTCGCGTCTCGGCCAGCATCGGCATCGCATTGTCCGAGGATGCACCCGGCGCGCCGCCCGATGATCTGATCCGCCACGCCGATGCCGCGCTTTATGCATCGAAACGGGCGGGCCGGGGGCGGTTCACCTTTGCAGGGACCGAGGCGGCCAATGACAAGGCCGGGTCCGCCTGACCGCTGGGTGCACCATGCGGCCATGACCTGTTGCCTTTCTGCCTGCGTGGGTTAACTCTGCGCCTAGGCGCGGCAGGCCCTCGCGCGGTCGGAGACACCTGTCTTGTCCCTCTGGAAGCAGCTTCTGATCCTCATTGTTCTGGGTGGCCTCGGATATGGCGGTTATCTGGGCTATCTCGACTATGCCGCACCCGGGCAGACAGCCCGGCAGGCGGAACGCCCCAGCCGACCCGCCATCGTCGAGGTGGCTGAGGCCGAACTCCGGTCGCTGCGCCGGACGGTCGAGGCAGTGGGCACCACCCGCGCGCGGCAATCGGTCGATATCGTGCCCGAGGCGTCGGGCCAGGTCACCGAACTGGCCATCGAACCCGGGCTGCGCGTCGAGGAAGGCGCGGTGCTGGTGCGGCTCGACGACAGCATCGCGCGCGCCGATCTCGAAGAGGCCGAGGCGCGGCTGACCGAACGTGAGCGCGCCGTGGAGCGTCTGCGCAGTCTGCTTGCCACCAATGCCGTCGCCGAGGCGACGGTGGACGACGCGGTCGCCCGGCTGGCCGAGGCGCGGGCCCAGGCCGACCGTGCGCGCCGCCAGCTCGAGGAACGCACGATCCGCGCACCGTTCGGCGGTGTGGTGGGTCTGGCCGAGATCGATCGCGGCGCGCGGGTCGAGGCGGGCACGCTCATCACGCGGCTCGACGATCTGTCCGAGGTCGAGGTGGAATTCGCCCTGCCAGAAACGCTCTTCGCGCAGGTCGTGCCGGGACAGACCGTGCGCGCCACCGGCGCCGCCTTTCCGGGCAAGGTGTTCGAAGGACAGGTCGAATCGCTCGACAGCCGGATCGACCCGGTCAGCCGGTCCTTCCGGACACGCGCGGTCATCCCCAACCCCGACAACCTCTTGCCGGGGGGTATGTTCCTGTCGCTGGAAATCACTCTGGACGAGGCCGAGGCCATCGTCGTCCCCGAAGAGGCGCTGGTCTTCCAGGCCGCCGAAACCTACGTCTTCGTGGTCGAAGACGGCGTGGCGCGCCGGGTGAGCGTGGCCACCGGACAGCGCCGGGACGGTATGGTCGCCATCACCGACGGCATCGCGGCGGGCAGCAGCGTGATCACGCGCGGCCTGCACCGGGTGCGTGACGGCGGGGCGGTGCAGCTTCTGTCGCCCACCGCCGACGCGCCGCAGGCGGCGCTGCAGGGCAGGGCGCGGACATGACGCTGTCCGACCTGTCGGTGCGCCGGCCGGTCCTTGCCGCGGTCGCCAGCCTTCTGATCGTGGTCTTCGGCATTGCCGTTCTGCGCGATATTCCCGTGCGCGAACTGCCCGATGTGGATAATGCGGTCGTGACGGTGACGACCACCTATCGCGGCGCGGCACCCGAGGTCATCGACACCGACATCACCGAGGCGATCGAGGGCGCGGTCGCCTCGATCTCGGGCATCCGGTCGATCAGTTCGGAAAGCCGTCAGGGCCAGTCGCGCGTCACGATCGAATTCGAGACGGGCCGCAACGTGGATGCCGCCGCCAATGACGTGCGCGACGCCGTGGGCCGGGTCGCCACGCTCCTCCCGCGCGAGGCCGACGCCCCCGAGGTCGAGAAAAGCGATGCCGACGCCGACCCGGTCATGCGTCTGGCCGTCACATCCGACCGCATGACGACGGCCGAGATCACAGATTACCTCGACCGCTTCGTGGCCGACCGTCTGGCGACACTCGACGGGGTGGCGAACCTGCAGATCTATGGGGAACGGTCCTTCGCGGTGCGCATCTGGATCGACCGGCGCGCACTCGCCGCGCGCAAGCTGACGGTCGCGGATGTCGAACGCGCGCTGGTCGCCAACAATGTCGAACTGCCCGCGGGCGAGGTGCGGTCGCGCAACCGGCAACTGACCGTACGGCTCAACAGCCGCCTGCAGAGCGTCGAGGATTTCCGCGCTGTCGTGATCGACCGGGTCGCGGGTTATGCCGTGCGGCTGGGCGATGTGGCGCGCGTCGAACCCGGCGTGGCCGACGACACGACCGTGGCGCGCAGCGACGGGCGCGGCGCGGTCGGCATGGGCGTCTTGCGGCAGAGCCAGGCCAACACGCTCGAAATCTCGCGCGCGGTCCGGGCCGAGATCGACCGCCTGCGCCCGACCCTGCCCGAGGGGATGGAGATCATCGTGGGTTCGGACGATGCGCTGTTCGTCGGGGCCTCGATCCGCGAGGTGCTGACCGCGCTTCTGATCTCGCTGGGCCTTGTGGTGGCGGTGATCCTTGTCTTCCTGCGCAGTCTGCGGGCGACGCTGGTGCCGGTGGTGGCGATCCCGGTATCGCTGGTGGGCGTGCTGGTCCTGCTGTCGCTCTGGGGCTTTTCGATCAACACGCTGACGCTTCTGGCGCTGTTGCTGGCGATCGGGCTGGTGGTGGATGACGCCATCGTCGTGCTTGAAAACATCCAGCGCCGGATCGAGATCGGGGAAAGCCCGCTGGTCGCGTCGGTGCGCGGCGCGCGGCAGGTGACCTTCGCGGTGCTGGCGACGTCGCTCACGCTCATCGCGGTTTTCGTGCCCTTGTCGTTCATGCCGGGGCAGGTGGGGCGGCTGTTCGTGGAATTCGGCTGGGTCATGGCGGGGACGGTGGCGATTTCGACCTTCGTGGCGCTGACGGCCTGCCCGGCGCTGGCCTCCAAGGTGCTGTCGCGCGGCATGGGCGCGCCGGTGGGCGACGACGACGCGCCGCGGGGGCGGGTGCAGGTCGCCTATGCCGCCTTTCTGCGCCGTGTCATCGCCATGCCTCTCGTCGTGCTTGTCCTTGCCGGGGCGGCGACGGCGGGGGCCGGGTTCTTCTACCAGTCGCTGCCGCGTGAACTTGCCCCGCGCGAGGATCGCGGCGTGGGCTTCATCCCCTTGACCGCGCCGCAGGGCAGCACGCTGGCCTATACCGACGCCGCCGCCCAGCAGGTCGAGCAGATCCTCGCCCCCCTGCGCGAGGAGGGCGTGATCGAGACTGTCTTCACCTTTACCGGCTGGGGCAACCGGCCCTGGCGCTCCTTCGTCGTCTTCCGCCTTGCGCCCTGGGAAGAGCGCGATGTCCCCGTGGCCGAGGTGGTGCGCCGCATCGCGCCGCAGATGGGGCAGGTGACCGCGGCGCGCGGATTTCCCATCACGCCCGCGGGGCTTGGTCTGCGCGGCAATGCAACGCCCGTGCAGATCGTGGTCAGCGGCCCCGATTTCGACAGCGTGAAGCTTTGGGCGAATGCGATGCTCGAACGCGCCCAAGAGATCGAGGGTCTCGTGAACCCCGAGATCAATTTCGAGGAAAACCAGCCCCAGCTCGACGTCCGGATCGACCGCGAACGCGCCGACGATCTGGGCATCTCGCCCGATGTCATCGCGGGCACGATGCAGGCGCTCTTGGCCTCGCGGCAGGTCAGCACCTTCATCAGCCGTGGCCGGGAATACCCAGTCATCCTGCAGGCGGAGGAGTCCGACCGCGCCGATCCGTCCGACATCGACAACATCTTCCTGCGTGCCGCCGATGGCGAAACGCTTGTGCCCCTTGGCGCACTGGTCACGATCTCCGAGACCGCCGCCGCCCCGTCGCTGCGCCGCTATGACCGGCTGCCGTCGATCCAGCTGTCCGGCGCGCTGGCACCCGGCGCGGATCTGGGCGCGATCCTGACGCAACTGGAACAGGCGGCGGCCGACATCATCCCGGCCGAAGGCAAGCTCGGCTACGAGGGCCAGTCGCGCACCTTCAAGGACACCGCGTCGGGCGCGAACCTCGTCTTCGCGCTGTCGCTTCTGATCGTGTTCCTCGTGCTCGCGGCGCAGTTCGAAAGCTTCGTGCACCCCGTGACGATCCTGCTGACGGTGCCCGCGGGGGTGGCGGGTGCGATCTATGCCATGGCCGCGGGGGGGCTGTCGCTGAATGTCTATTCGCAGATCGGGATCATCCTGCTCATCGGGCTCGTGGCCAAGAACGGCATCCTGATCGTGGAATTCGCCAACCAGCTGCGCGATCAGGGCAAGGACGTGCGCGAGGCGGTGATCAATGCCGCAGCCCTGCGCCTGCGGCCCATCCTGATGACGGTGATCTCGACCGTGCTGGGTGCGCTGCCGCTGATCCTCGCCTCGGGCGCGGGGGCCGAGGCGCGGCAGGCCATCGGCACGGTGATCATCGCGGGACTGTCCTTTGCGTCGGTGCTGATGCTGGTGGTGACGCCGGTGCTTTATGATCTGCTGGCGCGGCTGACCAAGCCGCGCGGGGCGGTCGAGGCGGCGCTCATGCGCGAACTGGGCGATCCCCGGCGCACACCGGCCGAGTGAGCCGGGCTTACATCAGTCCCTCGGCCCTCAGCACCTGACGGACCGAAGTCGCGCCCTTGTCGACGATTTCCGCGAGTTCCGCATCGGTGGCGTTGTAGGGCGGCGCAAAGATGACGATGTCGCCTGCGCGCCCGTCGACATTGCCGCCCACCGGATAGCAGATCAGCCCGTTTTCAAGGGCCTGCGCCCGGATCTTCAGGAACAGCCGCAGGTCGGGGTCGAAGGGGCGCTTTGTCTGGCGGTCGGCCACGAGTTCGAGCGCGATGAAATGGCCGCGCCCGCGGATGTCGCCCACCGCGTCGACACCTTCCAGCGCATCGCCAAGCCAGGCTTTCAGACGCGGGCCATTGGCGGCGACACGCTCCACCAGCCCGTCGCGTGCCATGATCTTCTGCAC
>CAZNMV010000026.1:0-16815 GCA_964573835.1 uncultured Aestuariivita sp.
CAGATGTATTGCGACATGCTGCACATGATGAACGATGACGGCGGTTTCGTGAACTCGGTCTTCCAGAACCAGCTCGAGGCGACCGCCAAGAACGTGATGGGCTGGACCCCGCATTCGGTCGGTGGCCTCGGCGGGTTCGGCCAGACCCTCCGCAACGTCTGGCTGGCCTGAGACGCGTTCCGTCCGGTCAGAGGAGCGCACTGACCGGCGTCCGGCCGTCGGCCCATCCGGGCTGGCGGCCGTTCTATACTTGCACGTTGAATAGTTGGGGCACACATGTTTTCCATCTCGCCGTCCACGCGCCTGCGTCCCTCACCCTTCTACGAGGCGACGCTGGCCGAAGGCGTCTGCGCCATGACGACCTACAACCAGATGCTGATGCCCACCTCTTACGGCCACCCCGAAGAGGAATACTGGCGCATCATCAACGGCGTCTCGATGTGGGACGTGGCGGTCGAACGTCAGGTGCAACTGACGGGCCCCGATGCCGGGCGTCTCGCGCAGATCCTCGCGCCGCGGGATCTGTCGAACTGCAAAATCGGGCAGGGAAAATACGTCCCCCTGTGCAATCACCAAGGCGTTCTGATCAATGACCCGATCCTGCTGAAGCTGGACGAGGACCGGTACTGGCTGTCCAGCGCCGACAGCAACATCTGGTTCTGGGCCGAGGCGGTCGCGCGCGAGCGCGGTCTGGATGTCGAGGTGAGCGAACCCGACGTGTCACCGCTTGCCGTGCAGGGCCCGAAGGCCGAGGCGGTGGTCGCGTCGGTCTTCGGCGACTGGGTGCGCGATCTGAAATACTTCTGGTTCAGGGAGACGGAGATCGACGGCATCCCCGTCGCCGTGGCGCGGTCCGGCTGGTCCAAGCAGGGCGGGTTCGAAATCTACCTGATGGATGGCCGCAAGGGAACGGCGCTCTGGAACATCCTCAAGGAGGCGGGACAACCCCACGGCATCGGGCCGGGCAATCCGAACTGGTGCGAACGTGTGGAAAGCGGCCTCGTCTCCTATGGCGGCGACTCGGACGGGCAGACCAACCCGTTCGAAGTGCGGATGGGCAAGTATGTCGATCTTCACGTCCCCGACGACACGATCGGCATTCAGGCCCTGCGGCGGATCGCGGGCGAAGGCCCCAGACGGCATCAGCTGGGCGTGATCCTAGACGATGGCGAACCGGTGAAGCCCGAATTCACCTGGAACGACATCACGAGGGATGGCGAACGCATCGGCGACATGACCACCTGCGTCTGGTCCTACCGGATGAAAAGGAACATCGGCTTCGCCCTGGTCGCAGTCGAGACCAAGCCGGGCGACCGGGTCACGGTCAGCCGCCGGTCCGGACCGGTCGAAGCGACGCTCTGCGAGTTGCCTTTCCTCTGAGTAAGCGCTGCATGCACACAGGCACCGGACGCAAGGAAGACGGGTGGCGGGTGGTTTCAGACGTATTCGAACCGGTCACACCCGTTGCGGCGACGGGCATTGTCTTTGACCGTTCGGCAGGCCGCGTTGACCGCAACCCGGTCGGGTACATCGAACGGGCTCTGTTGCACGGCACTTTCGAGGTCGTTCGAAGGGTGGTGGTTTCGAGCGATCATCTAATCTCATGCAGAAGAGTTTTCATGTGACAGCCGGGCATTGATAACCGCATCGACGGCAGTTGCTTTTTCACCATTCACAATAATCGGATTAATCTCAACTTCGGCCAAAGTTTCTCGCAAGTCCCACGCGAGCCTGGACAAGGCCGCGGCGGCATCTGCCAGGCTCTGCGCGGCCAAGACAGGTTGCCCCCTGAAACCCGAAAGCAGTTTGGCAGCCTGCAACGTGCTGATGGCGGCCGCGGCCTCCTCTGCCGAAAATGGTGCCATTAGAAGCACGTGTTCATCAAGCAAGTCGACGAATACACCACCCGGAGCAATGCGTACTGCAGGGCCGAAATCAGGATCGTTGATCGCACCCAATGACCATTCAGAGCCCGGTTGCACCATCTCCGCGACAAGGACATCTTCGTCGAAACGAGCGGTCAGATCGTCAAATGCGTCAGCAACAGCCGAGGACGTTGCAAGCCCTGTCTTGACCCCGCCCAAGTCCGATTTGTGCGACAGCCCCGGTTGAGCGGTTTTCAGAACAACGCTCCCGACAATTTGCCGGGCGGCGTGAATGGCATCCTCTTTCGTTCGGACCACTGCGTGCGACGGACACTCGATGCCGTAATCCGAAAACAGCGCGTAGCCTTCGGCCTCACCGATCCAGGTGCGGTCATGCAAAGCCTTGCGCCAGTGCATTGCGCGCGGGTGTGGCGGTTCAGGGACGCGAAACCGCGAGACCGGTCCGTGGTCGTGCAGCGCGCGCACCGCAGCCAAGGCATTCTGCATGCCACTGATCAGCGGAATACCCAAATTGGCGAACCGCTCAGCCAAGGCCGTATCATCGCTAAGGGAGAAATTGGAGACGGCAGCCAGCGGTTTTTCGGTCTGGTCAAAGGCATCCGCAAGCGCCCGGGCATGCATCTCGTGCAGGTAGTAATTGCCGCGCCAGTTCAGCACGTAAAGCCCGGTGCCGACGCTCTCGTCCGCCATCATCGCAGCGACCGAGCGTGTATAGGTGTCCCGCGCGCCCTGCCCCGTCCCCCAGGCGTCAAGCGGGTTCTCGGCCACTATGCCGGGCTCCAGAACCGACTGGATCACACCCTTCGTTTCAGGCGACAACGCAGCATAGACAAGACCGTGGTCCTCCGCCAAGTCAGCCATCAATTCTCGCTCGCCGCCGGAATCATGGATCGAGGCAATCCCGGGTGCGGTTGCGCGCCGTCCCTGTCCAAACATGGCAAGCATGGCCGCCATCTTGTCGACCGAGGATGTCACGTGCCCACCCAGTCGCCGAACAAGGCTTCGGAACACGGCGTCATTACCTACCAATGCGCCGGTATGCGATATCGCCATCCGTGCGCCCAGTGTCGAACGGCCTATCTTCAGGATGACGACGGGTATGTCCCGAGCCGCCGCAGCCTCCATTGCCGTGATGAAGCCTTCGGGATCACGTACGGTTTCAAGGAACATCCCGACCACCCGAGTTTCCGGCTGGTTGATCATCCAATGCAGATAGTCGGCCGCAGAGGTGACAGTTTCCGATCCGGTGCTGACCGCCTGCGAGAACCGCAAGCGCCGGTCATTGTTCATGAGCGCCCCGAGGATCGATCCGGATTGCGCGATCAATCCGATTCCCCCTGCTCGGAGGTCGAGCGGTGCGGGAAAGGGAGTGACCCTGAGGCCAAGGGTAATGTTGTGGAACCCCATGCTGTTCGGTCCGCACAGTGCCGCCCCCGACGCGCGGACCTTTTCACCGATACGCTGACGCAAGCGAGGGTCGGCGCATTCCGAGAAGATGGTCAGCGCGCGCGCTCCGGCAGACAAAGCTTCGTCCACGGCGGCCTCGACCCGCGAGGTAGCCAGCGACAAGACAACGTGCTCGGGCCGATCCGAAAGGTCGGACAAACTGGCCGCAATCATTCCGCCCGACTGTGCAGCCAGTCGCGGGTTGACCCGCATGATTTGACCATCAAAACCGCCTGCGGTGACCATGTGGTCCAACGCATGGCCATAGGACTCAGGCCGATCCGAGACACCGACAAGGGCAATACTCTTGGGCGCCAACAAGGCATCCATCGCAAACTTGGGAGAACTCTGGTCCTTCACACCGCGGCCTTTCTTTCAGGATCAGGACAAACACTGATCGCAGAAGGAACAAGGTCAAAATTCCGAATTGGAAATGAGTGATTTATCAGGCTTATACCGGGATCATTTCAGGCAGCGTGGCGCGTGCACGCATCTCGTCGCGGATCATTTCGATGAAGACCTGCGCCGGGAGCGACAACTCGGCACCCGCCTTGACGATGAGCGCGGTTTCGTAACGGACTTCCGGCGCAAAGGGCCGCCAACAAACGCCGTCGTTCAGCGGCAGACAACCGTTCAGCGCGTCTACGATGGCAACCCCTGCGCCCTCGGATACCATCCGACGCACCACGGCGAAGAAAAAGCCATGCACCGACGGGTGAACCTCTATGCCCGCGGTCGCAAAGACCGTGCGGACCTGCCGGTCCACCTGATTGTTGTTCTGGATCCCGATCAGCCGGTGCTCGCGCAGATCCTCCGGCAAGATGCAGTCTTTCGCAGCCAGCGCCGAGGCGGACGGGAAGATGCACACACACGGCAGGGAAAAGGTCTCGATTGCCAACGAGGGTGCGGCGACAGGCGCTTCTACCAAGCCGATATCGCTTTGCCCGTTTCCGACAAAATAGGCGATCTGGTGTGAACTGCGCACTTGCAGGTCGATCTCTACCAACGGATTTTCAGCCGTGAACCGGGTCACCAACTCTGGCATCAAGCCAAAGGCCGCAGCGCCGATGGCACCCACCCGGAGCAATCCGGTGCCGCCCTGCTTGATCAGTCGCGCCCTGTTGGAAAACTGCTCGACCGCCATAATCGACAATTCTGCATCCAAGTGCAGCTGATATGCCTCGGGACGCGGGGCAAAATGACCCTTTGAGCGGTGGAACAGCGGAAAACCCAACATGTCCTCCAACCGGGTCAGCGCGATGCTGATCGCAGGTTGTGTCAGGTGCAGCCGGTCCGCCGCCTTGGAGACGGAGCCCTCTTCCATGACGGCATGGAAAACTTCGATGTGGCGCAGCTTAAGGTGCATGTTGCAACTATAAGAAACCGCACATGAACAGCCAAACAAATTATCGTTTTGTTGTTCTTCGTTGCGGCACTACCCGACAGGCCCATAATCCTGCAGGATCATGTCAGCCGCTTTTTCGCCGACCATGATTGCCGGGGCATTGGTATTGCCGGAAGTCAACGTCGGAAAGATGGAGGCATCAGCCACGCGCAGCCCGCCGACCCCGTGAACCCGCAACCGCGCGTCGACAACGTCCTGCCGCGCATCCGGACCCATCCGGCAGGTGCTGACCGGATGAAACACGGTTCCTGCCCGTTGCCGGAAATCAGCGATCATGTCTTCGTCCGTGCGGACCGCCGGGCCGGGCGCGATCTCTTCCTCGATCAGCCGCGCCAGAGCCGGAGTTTCGGCGAAACGTCGCAACAGCCGCGCCCCTTCAAGCATTTCCTGAACGTCGTGTTCGGTGGCAAGATAGTTCGGATGGATCGCCGGCGCCTCGGCCGGGTCGGCTGACCGGATTTCCAGATGGCCACGGCTGGTAGGTCGGGTTGGCTGGGCACTGATCAGGAAGCCCGGGAACGGATCGGGGTTCATCAGCGGGCGTTTGCCCGGCGGAGCCTTGGTATAGCTGACCGGAGAGAAGAACAGTTGCAGGTTCGGATGGCAGATATCCGGCCGCGAACGGACGAAGCCCCCCGCTTGATTGACCCCAAGAGACAGGGGCCCGCGCCGGGTCAGGACATAGCGCATCCCTTGCCAGAGCTTGCCATACCATGGAGACAACAGGTTGTTCAGGGTCGGAACTTTCGAGCGATAGAGATAGTCGACCGCCAGGTGGTCCTGCAGATGCCGTCCCACCCCGTCAAGTGCCTGAACCACCTTGATGCCCTTGCCTGTCAGAAGCGCCGCGGGTCCGATGCCTGACAGCTGCAACAACTGCGGAGAGTTGACTGCACCGGCCGAAAGAATCACCTCGAGCCGGGCCCGTGCCTCGTGGGTCTGACCGTTCCGGCGATAGGAAATGCCCACCGCCCGCCGATCCTCGAACAGGATCCTTTCGGCCAGCGCGTGTTTCTCGACCCGGAGGTTGGCGCGCTTCATGGCCGGGCGCAGATAGGCCCGCGCGGTCGACATCCGCAGCCCGCCTTTGGCCGTGTTCTGATAGGTGCCCACGCCTTCCTGCGTGGCACCGTTGAAATCCGGGTTATGCCGGAACTGGAGCATCCGCCCGGCCTCGATGAAATCCGCACAAAGCGGGTGCAGGTCCCGGTCCATGGTCGCCACATGCATCGGCCCGCGATCGCCACGCCAGGCGTCGCCGCCGCGGTCGTTGGTTTCAGATTTCCGGAAATAGGGCAGCACGTCGTCCCATCCCCATCCGGGATTGCCCATCTCCTTCCACTCATCGAAATCCCGGGCCTGCCCGCGGATATAGACCATGGCATTGATCGAGCTTGATCCCCCCAGCACCTTGCCGCGCGGCCAGTACGAGACCCGCCCGTTAAGTTCTGGTTCGGGTTCTGTCAGGTACATCCAGTTGACGCTGCGCTTGTAGAACGTCTTGCCATAGCCGATCGGCATCCAGATCCAGAGGTTCAGATCGCTGCCGCCGGCCTCAAGAAGCAGAACTGTGAACTTTCCGTTGGCGGTCAGCCTCTCGGCCAGGACACAGCCGGCAGAACCCGCACCGACAACGATGAAATCATAGTCCTGCATCTTTGCTTGCAACCTTTACTTGCCTGGAAATTCATTCCCGACCCGTTCGTTTCCGCCAGCGGCAATCGCCCGTTGTTTGTCGTGATTTCTGGCATCGTGGCGTACCTGCCGGGAGGTCCATTGCCATTTCCCGGCCAGACCAATCCGGCCCTCCCGCGGTCGCGGCACGTTGCGGATTGGACTGGATTTTCTCTGGGAATGGGTCTGCCGAAAATCCGTTCCGGTTAGTATCAGACGTTCGACTGGATAACTTGGGAAGGCGAATATGGGCAACAGGACGGTTCTGATCGTCGGCGCGGGCATAACCGGGGTTTCCGCCGCCGAATGGCTGCGCCGCGACGGACACAGCGTCACGCTGATCGACCCGATCATGCCAGGCGACACCGGACAGACCTCTTTTGGCAATGCCGGGCTTCTGGCCCGGACCTCGATTGTTCCGGTGGCGACACCGTCGCTGGTGCGAAAGGCTCCCCTCATGGTGTTCGATCCGGCGTCACCGCTGTTCTTGCGCTGGTCCTACTTGCCGCGCCTGTTGCCCTGGATCATCCCGTTCATGCGAAACACCAGTGCCCACAGGATTCGCGAAATCTCCCAGGGTCTTGCCGAAATCGCGTTCGACACCAACGAACAGCACCTCGCCCTGAGCCGCGGCACCGGCGCCGAGGCACACATCACCATGGGTGAGTTCGTCAGTCTTTACCTCAAGAAATCCGACTACGAGGCCGATACGCTCGCCATCGGGATCCGCCGCCAGCACGGGCTCGAACCCGGCCACCTGTCGCGCCGCGAATTGATCGAGCGCGACCCCCATCTCGGTCCGGCCTATACGTTCGGCACAGTGTTCAAAGGCTATGGCTGGTTGACGTCACCAGCATCCTACATACGGGACCTGTTCGATCACTATCGCCGACAGGGCGGGCAGTTCCATCAGGCGAAGGTTGCCGCAATCACACCCGGAGAAAGACCCGGCGTGACGCTGGAAGGGGGCGATACTCTGAATGCCGACAAGATCGTGCTAGCGGCGGGCGCATGGTCGGCGAAACTGGCAGGCGCGATGAATGCGGGGGTGAAGCTGGAGGCCGAGCGGGGCTATCACGTCTCGATGCATGGCCCCAGCAACACGGCACCCCAGCCCTACATGGTGACCGACGGGAAATTCGTCGTGACCCCGATGGACGGTTTTCTTCGTGCCGCAGGAGTTGTGGAGTTCGCCGGCGTCGATGCGCCGGCCTCGACCAAGCCGGTCAGGCTGATCGAAAGGGGCATGAAAAAGCTTTATCCCGGCCTGAAGTTCGAAAGGGCCGAGACATGGATGGGGCGACGGCCCACGACGCCCGACAGCCTGCCGGTGATCGGTGAAAACCCTCGGGCCCCGAATGTGCTGCACGCCTATGGCGGCCAGCACATCGGCCTGACGATCGGTCCCAAGCTGGGCCGCATCATCGCGGACATGGTCGCCGACAGGCGCCCCAACATCGATCTGGCACCCTACCGTCCCGACAGGTTCTGATCCGCTCGGTCCGTAGTCAGTTGCCCGGCGCTGCACCAATGACAAAGAGCTTGCGCATGTGCTCGTGGATCACCCATTCGCCGATCCAGCCCTGTGGCAGAACCAGCAGATCACCGGGCCCGATATCGCGGCTGCCGCTGCCATCGGCATTGGTGACCGTGGCCCGCCCCGACAGAATGTGGCAGTATTCACCGGCAGCTGTGCGGTCGGCGGTGAACCGGCCCGGGGTGCATTCCCAAACCCCGATCTTTGTCGACCCATCCGCAGACGACCACAACAGGGTTGAGGCCTCTACCTGACCCTCCGTCAGTGTTGTTGGCTTGGCGGCGAAGTCGCCCAGCGGAACCGAGGCAAGATCGACAAAGGTTTGCAATTCGATCATGGAGAACCTTTCCAGAGGCAAGGGCGCATGCGCCCCCGTTGCTTTGCAGATAATGAAGGTATCCGGTCAGTCCTTAAGGCGCGCCACCTCTTTCTTCTGTCCGAACAGCTGCGCCAGCACCATCATGCCCGTCGTTACCAGGATCATGATGGTCGAGATCGATGCGATGGTCGGATCGATCTGATCACGCAGGGCGTTGAACATGTTCCGCGTGAGCGTCGGGTTGTCGCCGCCCGAGACGAACATCGCCACCACCACCTCGTCGAACGAGGTCAGGAACGCCAAAAGCGCACTCGTAACCACGGCGAACCGGATCTGGGGCAACGTCACTGTCAGGAACGCTTTCCAGCGCGGCGCGCCCAGGCTGCGTGCGGCCTCCTCCTGGCTCATGTCATAGCTTTTCAGCGCCGACCCGGTGACAATCACCACCAGCGGCAACGCCAGCACCGTATGCGCCAGCACAAGCCCGGTCACGGTATACAGGATCTGGAGCTGCACATAGGCGTAGAATGCTCCGATCGCGACCAGCACCACCGGCACCATTATCGGCGTAAGCATCAATACGAATGCCGCACGGACAAAGCCGATTTTGGAGCAATGCAGGCCATAAGCGGCCAACACGCCAAGCGGTGTGGCCACCAGCATGGTCAGGAACGCCACCTTGAACGAGGTCCGCGTCGCCAGCATCCATTCGGGCGAGGCAAAATAGTGCTGGTACCAACGGGTCGACCAGGTTTCGGGAGGAAACTCGAGGTACTGGCTATCGGAAAACGACATGGGCACCACGATCAGGGTCGGCGTAACCAGCAAGATCATTATGATGACTGAAATCACGTAAAGCCACAGACGCTGGCCATGTGTGATCTGGGTTTCGGTCGCGGGACTGTGGAACCAACGCAACATCAGTGTCCTCCCGCTGTCATCTTCTCAAGGTTCAGGAAACGTGCGGCAATCCACAGGATCACCATAGTCGCGACCAGCAAAACAACGCCGAGGGCGCTGGCTGCACCCCAGTTCACGAAGAGTTCGATGTTGGACACGATCTTCATCGACACCATGGTCACCTTGCCGCCGCCCAGTACTGCCGGGGTGACAAAGAAGCCAAGGCACAGGATAAACACCATAAGCGACCCGGCAAAGAGCCCCGGCAAGGTCAGTGGAAAGTACACCGTCCAGAATGCCCGGCGCGGGCTGGCGCCCAGGTTGGACGCCGCCTTCATCAGGTCGCGGTCTATGGCCTTCATGGCAGCATAGACGGGCAGAATCAGGAAGGGCAGCATGATATGTACCATGCCGATCAGCGTGCCTGTCATGTTGTGCACCATCTTGATGGGCTCATCCCAAAGGCCCATTGAGATCGCCCATTCATTCACCAGCCCGCGTTTCTGCAAGAGCACCAGCCATGCATAGGTGCGCACCAGAAGCGAGGTCCAGAAGGGCAACAGCACCGTGATCAGACACAGATTTGCTATCCTGTTGGGCAGGCCCGCGATGAAATAGGCCAACGGGTAGCCGATGAGGATGCAAAGACCCGTGGTCAGGAAACTGATCTCGAACGTGGTCTGGAATATCCGAAGATAAGATTTCCGTTTCAGCATCCTCTCGTAGTTCTCCAGCGAGAACGTGCCATCCGCCCCGATGAACGAGACATAAAAAAGCCAACCCACCGGAATCACCAGAATGACGAGGATCAGCAAGATGGCGGGCGAGCCGAGGCCAAAAAGCTTGAGCCGCTCCAGCGCCTCATCGCGTCTCAGACCCGCCTCATTGATGCGCACCGCCTTCATCCTTCGCTCCCGTCGATCAGCACCGTATCCTCGGGCGCCAGGCACAGGGTCAGAGGCTCGCCCACCGCAGGCAGGGCTGTGACGTTGGCCCCCCGCATGGCACCACGCAGCACGATCTGAGGTCCATCGGCCAGCGCCGCATGCAGAAGGTAACTGTCGCCCTGATAGACCACCTCGGTGGCGGTGGCGGTAAAGTTGTTGACTCCCTCTCTTGGCCCCTCGCGCGACAGCACCACCCGTTCGGGACGCACCATCAAGAGCAGGCGGGCCGCCTCGGGCAGCGCGCCACCGTGCAAGAGCGGCCTCCCGCCGAACAGCACCGTGTCACCTGCGCGCGACACCGGCAAGAAGGTGGATTCCCCGATGAAATCTGCCACGAAACGATTGGCGGGGCGCTCATACAGGTCGCGCGGGGTGGCCAACTGCATGATCCGGCCATGATTCACAACCGCGATCCTGTCCGACATGGTCAGCGCCTCGCGCTGGTCATGGGTGACATAGACCGTGGTCATCCCCAGCTTTTCATGCAGGTGTCGCAACTCGATCTGCATCTGGTCGCGCAGCTTTTTATCCAGCGCCGACAACGGCTCGTCCATCAACAGAATGCGCGGCTCGAACACGATGGCGCGGGCGACAGCGACACGCTGGCGCTGGCCACCGGACAGCTGGTCAATGCGCCGGTTGCCGAAGCCCGCCAGCTGCACCGTTTCCAGCGCCGCTTCCACCCGCGCTGCCATCTCTGGCTTGGGCACCTTGCGCAGTTTCAAGGGGTAGCCCACGTTGCCTGCCACCGTCATATGCGGAAACAGCGCGTAACTCTGGAATGTCATGCCCACATCGCGCAGATGCGGCGGCGTGCGGATCACTTCGCGATCGCCGAATTTCAGGCTGCCGCAATCTGGCCGGGTGAACCCTGCCAGCACCATCAGCAGCGTCGTCTTGCCTGACCCGGACGGCCCCAGTAGCGTCAGGAACTCACCACTGCGCACCTCAAGCGACACATCGTCGAGCGCATGCACCGCACCATAGGTCTTGGTAACGTTCTTCACCGAGATCGGTAGGGCTTCGTTGGTTCTGGAGGTCAAGACAAACCCTCGCAATCTTGCGTCGACAAACAAGCGGGCGCTCGCGCGCCCGCTTTCGGATCAGACCGGGAAACCGGAATCACTCAGTCATCATTTCCTGGTACATCTCCGCTGCAATGGTCTCCCACTTGGCATACCACTCCAGCGACACCGGCAGCTGCATCGCCGCGTTTTCCGGCGAGGAAGGAAGCATAGCAGCAATTTCTGCGGTGATCTCACCTGTCTCGTAGGCGGCCATGTTGGTGGGGCCGTAGGTGATGTATTTCGGCAGGTCGTCCTGGTATTCGGGCTTGGAAATCTCGGCGAGGAATGCCATCGCCGTGTCCCTGTTGGGAGCGCCCTTGGGAATGGCGAAGCAATCATAATCCAGAAGCGCCTGATTGAAGGAATAGGCGACCATGGCCCCATCCGCAGCGGCGTTATCGAAGCGGCCGTTCCAGCCGGTGGTCATGTCGACCTCGCCATCCTTCATCAACTGCGCATGCTGGGCACCCGAGGTCCAGAACACCGAGATATTGGGCCTCAGCTCGCGGATTTTGTCGATCGCGCGCTCGATGCCCTCTTCGCTGTCGAGTACCGAGTAGACATCCTCGGGGGCCACGCCATCGGCCATCAGCGCCGGTTCCAGCGCCCCCGCCACGCTGCCACGATAGGCGCGGCTACCGGGGAATTTCTCGACATCCCAGAAATCGGCCCAGCTTTGCGGACCGTCCTCGCCATAGGTGTTGGTGTTCCAAGCGTAGACGGTCGAGAATACGTCGCCGCCGACGCAATAGTCGGTGTAAAGGCCAGGATAGAAGTTCGATACATCGATGACGCTGTAATCAAGCTTTTCCAGCAGCCCCTCGGCTGCTGCGCGCGCTGCCGACCCCGATCCACTCGCCACGATATCGAGCGTCACCTGTCCCGTGGACACTTGCAGCCGCACGTCGGACATGCCGCCATAGGTTTCTTGCTTGACCACGATGCCGGTATTGGCGGCGGCAGGTTCGAACAGGGCCTTGCTCTGCGCCTCCTGATATGATCCGCCCCAGGATGCAATGGTCAGGCTCCTGTCCTGCGCAAAGGCACCTGTCGCCACGATCGCGGCAGAGATTGTCAGAATAGTTTTCGTTTTCACTGGTTTCCTCCCTTTGGAAAGCTGTCTTGGTCATGTTACCCAGACGCAACACTGCGGATGGGTGTCATTCCTTGCCATCTTCCACCTGCTGCGATTGTGCTGGCGCGCCCGCAACAAATGAAATTTCGAATCCTAAACCTTGGTTTCGATCCGTTAATACCGGGGCCAGTGCGGGGTGATTTACCGCTCCACCCGGGGCCGTCAGGTCGTTTGGAGTGCCTTTCGAAACTGTCGTTGATCATTCCAGCGATACCAAGCCACCGCAGCGGGCAGGAACCAGGGCTTGCCGCGATAGAGGGGCCGAGTTGGAAAGGGCAGACCGTCAAAGGCGGTGGCGCCCTCGGGGAGACCCAGCACCTTTTGCCCTGTGCGCATGCCCAGATAGGGCGCCATCGACACGCCCGAGCCACAATACCCCATCGCGTAATGGATGCCGTTTTGGACCCCGGTATGGGCCAGCTCGTCGAAGCTGTATGCGACCGTCCCGCTCCAGGCATGGCTCAGCGCCACGCCCTCGAGTTGGGGGAAGATGCGGCACATATCCCGCCTGAGCCGGTCGACCCCCGCCATCACCGTGATTTCGGAGGCGGAGACACGCCCACCGAACAGTACCCGCCGCCGGTCAGGCGAGGCACGATAATAATAGACCACCTTGCAGGTGTCGCTGGCGATGCGGTCGCCCGGGAACAACTCGTCGATAGTCGTCTCGGGCAGCTCTTCGGTAGCGATGATGTAACTGCTGATCGGGATCACGCGGCGCTGCAACCAAGGCGTCAGCGCGGTGGTGTAGCCGTTGGTCGCGACGATCACGTCACGTGCCTCGACAACGCCCTTCGCGGTCTCGACCCGGAACCCCGACCCGGCGGGGACAATTGAACCGACCCGGCACTGGCCCACCACCTGCGCCCCGGCCCCGATGGCCAGACGCAGCAATTCTCTGTGAAACTTGCCGGGATGCAACGAGCAATGGGCGCTGAACACAACGCCACCGAAATAGCTGTCGGTCCCCAACTGGCGCCGCTGTTCGGCGCGCGGCACAGCAAAGCTCTCTATACCTTCCTGCTGGTTCAGTTTCTCGGCGTCGCGCACCAACGCTTCATAGTGGCCCGGCGTATGCGCCGCATGAAACCGCCCGACCCGGCGGAAATCGCAATCGAGACCTTCGCGGTCGACAAATTCACCGATCCATCGCAACGCATTGGCGCCCTCGGCCCGGATCCCCCGCGCCCGCTCGGCGCCAAACTTCGCGGTGAGCTTTTCCAGCGAGGGTTTCACACTGGTGCTGATCTGCCCGCCATTGCGGCTGCTGCACCCGTATCCCGGATCCTCGGCATCGACGACCAGAGTGGAGCGCCCGCCGCGGGCCGTGGTCAGCGCGGCACTCAGCCCGGTATACCCGGCCCCGACGATCAGCACATCGACCCGGGCCGGCGGTTGCGCCTGCAAGGCTGGCATGGCGCCGATCTGATCGTGCCAGAATGGGGTCTGCCTGATGTTCGAAAGTTGCATTGGCTCGAACGCGATGCTCCCTTCAGCCGCGACAGGACATCCCCCATCCGCTGGCCTTGGTTAGAACGCTAGCCGAGTATTGGTAGGCGCTACATATCCAATATCACAAAAATTCCATACCAATTTTAACGCAGCGCCGGCAGGTCGCGCAGGATGCCTACACCGCGTGCGATGTCCTCGGGCGAGGCACAGCCAAAGCCAAAGACAAGTCCGGATTGCGGGATCGGCGTCAGGCAATAGCGCCCCAGTGGCGCAAGGGTCACGCCTTTCTGCAGAGCCTGCGCCACCACCTCGGCCTCGGCCACGCCAGGGGCCAGAATGGCCGGGGTATGAAACCCGCTGGTTGTCTCTTGCAGGCGGATGCTGTCGGGGAGGTCGCGCGCGGCCTCCAACAGGGCCTCGTAGCGCGCCTTGTAGAGCTGACGCATCAGCCGGATATGGGTGGCGAAATGCCCCTCGTCCATGAACTCGGCCACGATCGCCTGCGTCGAGGTCGACGGCCCGCTGGCCCATGTGTTGAACATGCCATCGAAGGCGGCGACCATTCGCTCGGGCACCAGAACAAAGCCCAGCCGCAGCGAGGGAAACAGAGACTTGGAAAACGTCCCGACATAGAGAACCCGCCCGTTGGCGTCGATACTGTGCAGCGCAGGACGCGGCGCATTGCCGAAATAGAACTCGCCGTCATAATCATCTTCGATGATCAGCGCCTGCGCCTGCTCGGCCGCCTGCAGTAGCTCCAGCCGCCGTGGCAGCGACATGACATGACCCAGCGGTTGCTGATGCGAGGGCGTGACAAAGGCCAGTCGGAAATGCGGGGCCTTGGCCAGCCCGTCAGACACCACCATGCCCTGCGCATCCACATCCACCGGCACCAGTTCGGCTCCTTCGGACAACAATGCGTTGCGCGCACCCGAAGCGCCGGGGTTCTCCATCCACACCCGGTCACCCGGATTCAGCAAGAGCCGCCCGATCAGCGAGAACGCATGTTGCGCGCCCGAGGTGACGAACACCTGCTCGGGGTCACAGCGGATCCCCTTGAGCGCGCTCAGATGGGTGGCAATCGACTGGCGCAGCGCAGCCAGCCCCTTGGGCTCTCCATAGCCCATGACATCCCCGCGCCCGCCGCGCAGGTGCCGCGCCGACAGCCGCGCCCAATGCGTCATCGGAAAGGCATCCAGCGCGGGCAGCGCCGTGACAAAAGCGCGTGGCTTGTGCGGCAACCAGGCCCGCCGGGCATAAGCGGGTTCGGCATGGCTGATGACATAGGAGAGCCTCGGCTGATGCCCGGCCGAAACCGTGCCCTGACTGGGGGCGGTCAGGCTTTGGTCCTCCAGCGTATCGCTGACATAGGTCCCAGCCCCGATGCGAGAGACCAGCATGCCCTCGGCCACCAACCGGTCAATGGCGTCGATCACCGTGGTGCGCGACACGCCCACCTCCTTGGCCAGCGTCCGCGTTGCAGGCAGCCGCTCGCCCGCGCGCAAGGCTCCCGACAAGATCATGTCGCGCAGCGCCATGTAGAGCTGTACACTGACACTGCGCATCAGCGTCCGGTCCAACCGGATCGACGACAACAAGGCTCCAGCGGCAAGTTTCACGGGCGATGCCTTCACAAATTGGTCTGACGAAAATGTCGAAATGGATATACCTGTCAGCCCGATTTTTCGCCAGCTTTTTCACAAGATCCGCCCGCCCCGGTCGGCCGAAATCCGGATAATCCGCATGAAGCTCGTCAGACTTGAAACCTTTTCTACACCCTTTGTCTGTTTCGTCCGCGCCACAGCCGAGGACGGCGCACAGGGCTGGGGACAGGTCGCCCCTTATTGCGCCGACATAACCGCGCAAGTGCTGCACCGACAGGTCGCGCCACATGTGCTGGGTATGGACTGTACCGACATCGACGCCATGCTCGAAATCGTGCGCGACCGCGAACACAAGTTTCCCGGCGCCTACCTACGCCGCGCGATGGGCGGGGTCGACACCGCACTCTGGGACCTGCGCGGGCGGCGTGAGGGCAAGCCTGTCTGCGAACTGATCGGCGGCACACCGGGACCTTTGCGCGCCTATGGCTCCTCGATGAAACGCGACATCACCCCGAATGACGAGGCTTCCCGGCTTGTCCGGCTGCGCGACGAACAGGGTTTCGATGCGTTCAAGTTCCGCATCGGTGCCGAGGTCGGGCGCGACCGTGATGAATGGCCGGGCCGGACAGAAGAGATCGTACCAACCATGCGCCGGGCCATGGGCGACGACGTGGCGCTGTTGGTCGACGCTAACTCCTGTTACTCCCCCCGGCGCGCCATCGAGGTAGGGCGTATGCTGAGCGACAATGGCATCTCGCATTACGAAGAACCCTGCCCCTACTGGGAATTCGCTCAGACTAAAGAAGTGACCGACGCGCTGGAAATCGACGTGACCGGGGGCGAACAAGATTGCATGATGGAACGCTGGAATACGATGATCGCGGATCGCATCGTCGATGTGCTGCAGCCCGATATCTGCTATCTCGGTGGCCTGTCGCGCACCCTGCGCGTGGCCCGCATGGCCGAGGCCGCCGGGATGCCCATAACCCCGCATGCAGCCAACCTGTCGATGGTGACCCTGTTCACCATGCACCTGTTGCGCGCGATCCCGAATGCCGGGAAGTATCTGGAGTTCTCGATCGAGGGGCTGGACTACTATCCCTGGCAACACGGCCTCTTCACCTCAGACCCGTACCGCATCGAAGACGGCCACGCCATGGTCACCGATGCCCCCGGCTGGGGCGTCGATATCAGCCCGGATTGGCTGGCAAGGTCTGACTATCGGGCGACGGAACACGGGTGAAGTTGCGATTATCGCGGGAGGCGCATGCAAGTCCGGAGCAAGTGTGACTGTCATGGCTTCGTGGGTGCCCATTTCTGACGACCTTGCAGATTGATCGGATGTCCCGGGTGATACAGGTCACCCGACCCCGCAGAACCTTTGACCAGCTACATGTTCGCCAAAGCAACCGCCTGCGAGATCGCGCAAGACAACGAGTCGAG